>NZ_JACKZU010000203.1:0-14576 GCF_014222165.1 Nostoc sp. 2RC | reverse complement strand
CCCCTGCTCCCCATCTCCCCATACTTCTCTGCGAGAGGCTGCGCCAACGGCTCCGCTCAGTACAAGTCTCCCTACTCCCCAGCCTCCCCATCTATTTATCCGCAGACCTCCCAATCCCCTTAATCCAAAATCCAAAATCTAAAATCCAAAATAGATTATGACTCAAGTTAAAACACTTCCCACTTACGACCCGACTTTATTTGAGGGTGCTGCTGAACTCTACGCTCAGTACAGGACTAAATACCCCCCTGTTGTCTTTGACAAAATAGCTGAAATATTTAATCTCAATGGTCAAGGACGATTGCTGGATTTGGGTACTGGGCCGGGATTAATTGCAATTCCTTTGCAAACTAGATTTGAAGAAGTTGTGGCCATCGATCCCGATCCTGATATGCTTGCAGAAGCTAAACGGCAAGCAGCAGCACTGGGAGTAAATAACATCACTTGGCTGCAACAAGGGGCGGAGTTCATCGACTCTAGTTTAGGAACATTTAGATTAGCTACCATTGGTCGAGCTTTCCACTGGATGGAACGCGAATTAGTGCTTGAGCGCCTTTATGAATTGCTGAGTGATGATGGTGGAATTGCACTGCTGAATACTGGTGATAATCCTTGGGAAAGTTCTTTACCTTGGAAACAAGCAGCCATTGGAGTCGTGAAGAAATGGTTAGGCGATCGCCGCCGCACTGGATTACGAGGAGAAGGTATTCGCAAGCCAGTCGATCCTCCCCATGAAGTTGTGATTGCTAATTCAGCTTTTGCTCGTCAAGAAGTCTATGAAGTGCCATTTGAACAATCTTGGACTATTGATAGCTATCTTGGCTATTTATACACCACAGCTTTTTCTCTAAAAATTTTCTATGGTGATAATGCTCCAGGATTTGAAAGAGACCTCAAAGAAGCACTGCTAGAAGTAGAACCCTCTGGAAAATTTACAGAAGAACTCAAAGCTACAATCTTAGTTGTTTGGAAAAAATAGCAACTTCAAAAGCCAAATATAAAGGCTTGTTTTTCTGCTGAATTTCCCTCAAAATTTTAACTTTCGACTAGCACAACCCTGGAGTGGGTTATTCTCACTCCATTTTCTAATTTTTCCTCTCCTAACTGTTAAACTCAAGTTCCTATAGTCCTTGTAGAGTGGGTATAACCCCACTCTAATTTCTAATATTTGAAATAATTTAATTTTTCAAAAATTAATAAATAATTTGGTTTTTTATTTTTAAGTCCGCAATAAATCATAATTTTATAACTACCTAATTCAACAATAAATAAAACAAACCATGTCAGCTAGCAAACAAAAATTTGATTTTAAGAACAGCCAGAAAATAACACGTCGTTCTCTATTATTTGCTATCGGCTATTGCTTGGTATTATCGACAAGTTTATCGGGTTGCAGTGAAGCTAAAAATACGGCTCAGCAATCTCCTAGTTCTTCTGATTCAGTAGCTTCATCTAACACTACAGAAAAACAAACAGTACGAATTGTCCGGTCAAAACAACTCACAGGTTTAGCAGTATTAGAAAAGCAAGGGTCTTTAGAAAAACGATTGGAACCTCTGGGTTTTAAGGTACAGTGGTCTGAGTTTGCAGCAGGGCCGCAACAGCTAGAAGCTTTAAATGCAAACGCACTTGATATCGCATCTACAGCTGAGTCACCTCCAGTATTTTCACAAGCCGCAGGAGCGCCTCTTGTTTATCTGGCTACCACATACTCTAGTGGTAAAGCAATTTCACTTTTAGTTCCGGTAAACTCTCCAATTAAAAGTGTTGCTGACTTGAAAGGTAAAAAAGTAGCTTTCCAAAAAGCCTCTATCGGTCACTACTTATTAGTCAAAGCATTAGAAAAAGCAGGACTCAAACTCAGCGATGTGCAATCAGTTTTTCTACCACCACCAGATGCTAATGTGGCTTTTAGTCAAGGGAAGGTAGATGCTTGGTTTATTTGGGAACCATTTGTCACTAGAAATGTGCAAAACAAAGTCGGTCGTGTTTTAGTAGATGGAGGTGAGTTGCGGGATACTGGCAATTTTTACTCAACTTCACGTCAGTTTTATCAAGCACATCCTGATGTAATTAAAGTGTTTCTAGAAGAATTAGAAAAGGCAGAAATCTGGACTAAAGAACATCCCAAAGAAGTAGCGCAACTACTTGCTCCTGTAACTCAACTAGACCCACCTATTCTAGAAATTATGCATAGTAAATATAATTACGGGGTGCTACCAATTACTGAGAAAACTATTATCAAGCAGCAAGAGGTTGCAGATAAATGGTACAGCCTTGGACTTATACCAAAAAAAGTAGATGTAAAAGCCGGATTTTTGACACCTGAAGAGTATGCAAAAATTACTCCTGCTGAGGTTTTAGCTAATAAATAGCCATCGGATTTTAGATTTTGGATTGAGAATTTAATTTGGCAATTCCAAAAAAATATTAAAGGACAGGAGAATATTATGCCGCCTGCAACGTTAACAGAAGTAAAAATCACTCCTATTGATGCTCCCTTAGGAGCAGTAGTTACTGGTCTAAATGCAAGTCAACCTATTGCACCTGAAGTTATATTACAACTTAAGGAAGCTTTGCGCGATCGCCACATCCTCATCTTTAAAAATCAACAACTTTCTGACGACCAGTTTTTGAATTTTTCTCTATACTTTGGGGCACTTTTTGTACCCTCTGATGAAACTCCAGTACTAGCTTCTAAACCCGGAGAAACTCCCGTGGTAATTTTAATTTCTAATGTCGATGGTGGCTATACTGGTACTGGCGAACTAAGTTTTCATTCCGATCACAAATGGACTCCTACTCCATCTAGCGGCTCGCTTCTTTACGCTCTAGAAGTACCTTCTCAAGGTGGAGATACTTATTGGTTAAATACCAATTTAGCTTATGAAGCTTTGGATGAAGCTACCAAAAAACGGATTGCTAATTTACAGTTAATTACCTACAATCCGTTTTTACAAAACCGAAATGCACCCCGTCCCTTGTATCGTTGGGACAAAAATATTCCACTAATTAGCCCTGTGTTTCCTCATCCTCTAGTACGGACACATCCTGAAAGTGGTAAGAAGCATCTTTACTTAGATATTGCTACTGAAGTGGAAATTGTCGGCTTAGAACCTGAAGAAGGATCTAAATTGATTGAACAATTGCGTCAACATTTAAATCAGCCCAAATTCTACTATCAACACAAATGGTCTGTAGGTGATATTGTCTATTGGGATAATCAAGCTACTTTGCACTATCGTCAAGCATTCGATCCCAATGAACGAAGAGTATTAAAACGAGTTAGCCTTGCAGGTAGTCGTCCTTTTTAATTTAGGTAATTGAAGTAGAGACGCAGTTGTTCGCGTCTCTCGAAAATTTAAATATTGCTGAGAATCATCAATAGTCACTGTGGCGTTTTAGGGATGCTAAATATTTAACATCTATCTGAAATTTTTAGCTATTACTATTTGGTATATTGCGCTAATAAAAAATTTTTCAAAAATTCAAATTTGAAAATTTAGTAATAGTCAAGGCGCTTAGAATATCAAGAGATAATAACATTTAACACCGAAATACTTTTCATCCAGTCACTTACTATATGTATTGTTTAAATTATAGCAAATATCAACTTTTATTTTTCAAGTTTTATCATTTTTTATAGATACTAATTTATAGTATGTATGAAAGTATATTATATTTTCTAGTAGTAATTCGTGTTGAACAATACTTTATTAAAACACAAAACTAGATAATATTTATACTTGAAATAACAGTTTCTCCTACTAACGATCAAAGGACAAATTGTGATTAAAGTTTTTTCTGTTTTACTAGACTTTCAGTCGTTTACTAATAGTTCGCCACAATCTCAAACTGCAAATATCAAGCCAATATTTAAACAAAGTCTAAATATCTTAGATTTTAGAGCTAAATCTAAAATTAACCGAAATTATTATGTATCTTTACTAATAACTGCTTGTTATTTCTTAATA
Source organism: Nostoc sp. 2RC (assembly GCF_014222165.1). Taxonomy (NCBI): domain Bacteria; kingdom Bacillati; phylum Cyanobacteriota; class Cyanophyceae; order Nostocales; family Nostocaceae; genus Nostoc; species Nostoc sp. 2RC. The sequence continues at coordinate 10,602 of NZ_JACKZU010000203.1, read as the reverse complement.
CCAATCAGCATAGTAGGTTGCAGTAACGAAAATAAAGCTACTCAGAACCAAGCATCTTCTATTAGTAAACAAATCAAAAATCAACCAGTTTCTAATACTACACAAAAGCAACAAGTACGAGTTGTTTATTCTAAGCTGGGTTCTCTTGCAGTTATGAGGAAATTGGGGACTTTAGAAAAAAGTTTAGCTGCAAAGAATTTCACCGTTAAGTGGCTGGAGTTTGCGGCTGGCCCACAAGCTTTAGAAGCGTTAAATGCTGATTCTCTTGACATTGCGGCCACTGCTGAATCACCTCCTATATTTGCACAAGCGGCAGGTACACCTCTTGTTTACGTAGCTAGTACAGCCTTTAATGGTAAGGGAGTCTCTTTTCTTATACCAGCAAATTCTCCCATTAAAACTGTTGCTGATTTTAAGGATAAAAGAGTTTCTTTTCAAAAAGCCTCTATTGCCCATTATGTTTTACTAAAAGCATTACAAAAAGAGGGACTAAAACTCACTGATGTGAAATCTGTTTTTCTACCGCCTCCAGATGCAAATGTCGCTTTTAGCCAGGGAGGACTTGATGTTTGGATAACTTGGGAACCATACATCACAAGAGCTGTACAAAAAAATATTGGCCGTGTCTTAAGAGATGGGCAAGGACTCCAGAATCTCGGAGGTTTTTATTCTACGTCGCGTAAATTTGCCAACGAACATCCTGAAGTTTTAAAAATTTTCTTGGAAGAACTTTTAAAAGCAGATGAATGGTCTCAGAAAAACCCCGATAAATTGGCAGAGCTTGTTTCTCCCGACGTTGGTATTGATATCCCTACCTTAAAACAAATTCAAGCCAAATCAGCGTATGGACTGATACCAATTACTGAAGAAGTTGTCAACAAGCAACAACAAATTGCTGATTTGTGGTATGCTCAAGGGCTTTTACCTAAAAAAGTTAATGTTAGAGACGGTGTATTAAGTCCAAAAGAATATGCTGCTTTTACACCAGAATCAATCAAGCCTAAGTAACAAAGTAAAAATTACTTTTAAAGAATTATTTAAGGTAAATTCAATTATTGAAAATCTAATTACTTTCTAATTAGAGATCGGATTATCCAAAGGTGTAAAAATGTTTAGCAATACTGTAAGAACAAAAACAACAATAATTAGAAAACTAGCATTATTTGTAATGCCTGGTTTTTTAGCTTTATCTAGTACTTTAATCAGCTGCACTCCCAGCACCAATAACACAAATACAGCTAACGAATCAAAAGGAGATACAGCAGCAACAAAAACGATTAGTTTTAAAACAAAAGTGTTGCGAATGGGGTATCAAAGCTCTGGTGATTTAGTTCGAGTCAGAGGAGTTTTAGAAAAACGTTTGGAACCTTTGGGAGTAAAAGTAGAGTGGTCACAATTTGCCCAAGGGCCGCAACTCATGGAAGCGATGAATGTTGGTAAAATTGATGTTGGTTCAGTTGGAGAAACTCCTCCTATATTCGCCCAAGCGGCAGGTGCAAGAATAGTCTATTTGGCTGGTAGACGCATTACTTCAACATCAGGTAAAGGAAGTGCGATCGTTGTTCCTAACAATTCTACAATTAAAAATTTAGCTGAAATTAAAGGTCAAAAAGTAGTCTTTCAAAAAGGTTCAGCTTCTCACTATTTTATTATTCAAGCCTTGAAAGAAGTAGGCTTAAAATATAGTGATATTCAAGTTTTAAGTATGCCCAATGTAGAAGCCCGTGGTGCATTTATTCAAGGAACTATTCCAGTTTGGGTAACGGGCGATCCTCATTTAGCTTTAGTAGAAAAACTCCACGGTGCGCGTGTGTTGCGAGACGCTACGAATATCGGCACTCCTGGAGGATATTATGTAGGAACGCGCGAGTTTGCTAGGGACAATCCAGAATTAGTTCGCATTATCTTGGAAGAGATTGATAAAAACGGCCTATGGGCAGAAGCAAATCGGAAAGAAGTAGCCAAACTAATTGCACCCGTACTTAAAATCGATCTGCCTATTCAAGAAATAATTTCTGAACGTGCTAATTATCGACTCAAAGGAATTACCCCAGAATTGATGAAAGTTCAACAAAGTGTTGCAGATTTATTTTATCAAGAAAAAATTCTGCCCAAAAAGATTAATGTTGAGGAGGCACTGCTTACACCTAAAGAATATGCAGCTATTACTCCACCAACACTAGTTAGTGAAAAATAGAAGACTAGTGACTAAAATATCCTGATTCAAAAGCTCAAGTTTCGAGTAATAAAATCTAAAGAATAACAATTCAATGTGAACTTGCACTGAATAATTTTGAATTTATTGCTTTGTTTGGTATTTTCCATTCGCTTTAATCAAAATTAAGTGCTTTTACATAAAGAATTAGTACAAAAAGACAGTAGAAATTCATAGTTTCTACCGTCTTTTTTAATGTTATCAATTTATGAACACAGTTAACAGGTTTAACTATATAGCATTATGTTGAGTTGCATATTAGAAAATTCTCAATTTGGATACGAGTTTGGGCTGCTATCTTTAAAACTGAGTGAACTGACAAATAATTTAGCCCAAACCTGTCAAGATAGTGTGATATTTGGCAATTATTTAAATTGTTGGATGAATCACATTAAAACTACTGTTGATATTAACAACGAACGTTATAAAATCGGGCTGTAATCTGGAAATTTGCAATGGGCTGGGTATAATCGGATGTTTCAAACCATAACCCTTTTTTGCAAGAATTAAATTTGGAGTTTTTATTAAGAAAAATGGATTTTTTTATAATTTCTGAATAATTTATGATTCATATAATTACTATATTCGATGAAATTAAGTGTTGATCGCATTGGCCAAATTGTCCTATCTCTGCGAAACTTTTCTCGTTTAGATGACACGAAAAAGAAACCAGTTGATATTCATCAAGGTATTGATAATACCCTAATGATATTGCAACATCGACTAAAAGCTAACTCGGAACGTCCAGCTATTGAAGTGATAAAAAACTATGGTGTCTTACCATTAATCACTTGTTATACTGGTCAGCTAAATCAAGTTTTTATGAATCTTTTAGCTAATGCTATTGATGCTTTAGAAGATGTTGATTGCACTCAAAATTGCCTAATTTTTCAGCCGCAAATTACCATTCATACTGAAATAATTGGAGACAATGGTGTCAGGATATCAATAGCCGATAATGGTGTTGGCACGACAGAGAGTGTACGCTCTAGAATTTTTCACTCTTTCTTCACCACCAAACCGATGGGCAAAGGCACAGGTATGGGATTATCAATTAGTCAGCAAATTGTGACAGAAAAGCACGGTGGTCAATTAAAATGTGTTTCTTCCCACTGTCAGGGAACAAAGTTTATTATTGAAATTCCAATTGCTTAAAAAACTGTAGCAGGAGAATCCTGAATTCTGAAAACGTTTTGATAGCTTGATTGGTGTCAGCGATTATTTCTGTTTTAAGCTGTTCTATTTGCTCTAAAATACTTATTGTAGCGGTTCCCAATCATATGAGTTGCAAAAATTTGTATGGGCGTCAAGCTTGGCGCTCCTACTTTGTATGCCATAAAAGGGAAATTGCTATAAACAATCGATGGTGTTCTTTATGCCTAAGGATAGCGAAGATTTAATTGCAGCTGTTAACAATTTAAGAACAACTGTAATCAGTGGCTTTGTAATTATTTGTGGAGTTTTAATGATGTGTACTAGTTTAGTATGCATAATAACCACAAAAAATTCTTTAAATTTTATAGATTACGGCTTTACATTCTTTGTTTTTCTGGTTGGTTTTTCATTTTGTTGTACTAATGTGAAAAACTTAGATTAATAGTTTAATCATTTGTTTTTTGTTATTTGTACTCTATTACAAAGTTCTATTCGTCGTCCCTTGTGGGACGATCGCAGGAGAAGAGAAACCATCGTCCCAAGCCGGCGCACCCTGCGGGAAGCAAGCCACAGACGAAAGCACTTTGTTCTTAGAAACACAAATGATAAATGACTAATGACAAATCTATACACAAAGTAGCGCAATATATAGGCCAATACAGTTCAGTTAAGCTTTTTTCCCCTCTGCTCGCTGCTATCTTTCAACAACTTTTTTAACAGATAAATTCCTTAACTCAACTGTATTGAGATATAGGCATATTAGCTTAGCAGACTAACTAAAGACACCAAACCCACGTATTTATCAGTATTTATCCGTATTAATATGCTGTAGCGCAGTTGTGTGAAAAACATAATTGATACAAAAACTTAAACCCTTGCTTAAGGATAAAAAAACGGCGTTAAACTAGATAAACAGGGCAAGAAATTATAGGTAAAATATGATGACTGATCGCGATTACACACTAATTATTGATAAAAGTGGCAGTATGTCCACACCTGACCAAGTTGGTGGTAGAACGAGATGGGAAATAGCCCAAGAATCTACACTCGCTTTGGCAAGAAAGGCAGAACAGTTTGACCCAGATGGTATTACTGTTTATGTATTTTCTGGAAGATTTAAACGCTATGATGATGTCACTTCGGCCAAAGTCGCGCAAATATTTCTGGAAAACGATCCTGCTGGTACAACTAACTTAGCAGGTGTACTCCAAGATGCCATCAATAATTACTTTCAACGCAAAGCTGCTGGTCAAAGTAAGCCAAACGGAGAAACAATTTTAGTGATTACTGACGGCGAACCAGACGACCGTAAAGCTGTGTTTGAAGTTATCATTCATGCTACTCGGCAGATGGAGCGTGATGAAGAATTAGGAATTTCGATTATTCAAGTAGGTACAGACGCCCAAGCAACTAAGTTTTTGAAAGCTTTAGATGACCAACTGCAAAGTGTTGGCGCTAAATTTGATATTTGCGATACAGTGACTTTAGATGACCTAGAAGAAATGAGTCTTGTAGATGTACTAACTAATGCGATAACTGACTGATAATGCCTAAAATTTTCAGATTGTTCTCATAAATTATCAACAATTTTTGAAGATATTATCTATCGTCAAAAATTGATTCTTAATATAAAAATTGTAACTAAATATTTGGGGAAGTTCTCAATGCTAGAAAATCGAGATTATACCTTAATTATTGACAAAAGTGGCAGTATGGCCACGCCAGATCAAAAAGGTGGTAGAAACAGATGGGTGACAGCACAAGAATCTACCTTAGCTTTGGCTAGTAAATGCGAGCAATTTGACCCAGACGGTATTACTGTTTATGTATTTTCTGGTAAATTTAAGCGTTACGAAAATGTGACATCCTCTAGGGTTGCACAAATTTTCCGAGAAAACGATCCCTCTGGTACAACTGACTTGGCTGGTGTGTTGAAACATGCAACTGATGATTACTTTCAACGCAAAGGAGCAGGTCAAACCAAGCCAAATGGTGAAACAATTTTAGTAGTTACTGATGGCGAACCAGACGATCGCAAAGCAGTCATGAAGGTAATTATTGAAGCTTCTCGCCGTATGGATAGAGATGAAGAATTAGCCATTTCTTTCATTCAAGTTGGTACAGATCAGCAAGCTACTCGTTTTCTCAAAGTTTTAGATGACGAACTCCAAGGCGCTGGTGCAAAGTTTGATATCTGTGACACCATTACTATGGAAGATATGGAAGATTTGAGTTTATCAGAGGTGTTACTCAACGCCATTAATGACTAGTATTAGGCAAAAGTAAAAGACAAGAAAGCATATTTTTTTGACTTTTGGAAAAAATGCCAAATAGAATCTTGATTTTTGCTTTATTTAGGACTTATGAAAATGGATTCTATTGATAAGCTGTTAGCTGAACTCAAAACTGAATACAAAGAAGAAAAACCCAAACAGCAGCCACCAAAATTAAATACAGCCAAACCTTTTGTTCCACCATCAACAAAAACTGGATCTTTGATGGATAATCTTTTGGCAGAAATTAAATCTGATTTTGCAGAAATCGATGCTGCTGAGGAATTAAAAAGACAGCAAGAATTAGAACAGGAACGAATTCGCCAAGAACAACTCAAAGCTAAACAACTAGAAACTTTGAAAGTACAAGCCAAAGAATGGACAGCGAAAATAGATCCATTATCGCCTGAAGGACTTTGGTTTGAAAGATTTGCTGAAAGTTATCCGTCCAAATTAGAGGCCGCCATTGAATATTTACGAAATAACGAATAACGTTTCACAACTTAATATTAATGGCGATCGTGGCGACCAAAATGTTGAACAGCCCATTCATGCATAGCGTAGAGAATTGGTTGCAAAGTTTCTCCTAGAGGCGTGAGTGAATATTCTACCTTTGGCGGAATTTGGGGATAAACTTCTCGATGAATAATACCGTCTTCTTCCATTTCTCTAAGTTGCTGAGTCAGCATCTTTTGGGTGATTCCAGGTAAAGTCCGTTGCAACTCGCCGAATCGTTTGACGCCAGTCATTAACTCTCTGATAATCAAAACCTTCCAGCGTCCGCCAATCACCTTGAGTGTAGTTTCTACTTCACAAGTCAGCCTGGTATAGTTTTCTGCTTCAGCTTTCATAGAAATTTTTGTGGAAATTTACTTCCAAATCAGTATTATTATATTCTGTCAATGCTAGTTAAACACTGTTGACTGTTGACGGTTTACAGTCAACGACCTTAAGCTGTTGTTTATTTTTTGAGGTTTTTTAACAAAACCATTCATACTCTGCAAAATATAGCAACAACATTTTTAGGGTTGCTGATTTGATCGCGATATGAAAATTCCTTTTAGAGACCTTGCATTGCAAGGTCTCTACATCTGGATTCTCCATTTTTTTATTGCCTAAGAAACTTTCATGCTTAAACAGATATCTGCAATCATCACTGTCCTAATTTTAACTTTGGGGTTTGCATCCACATCTGAAGCTGCAACTCCCCGTTCAATGTGGGTGGAAAATGAAATTTACCAATACAACCATCAGTTTGCTTCTCAATTGCCCCAAGAATTGGCAACGAAAATGCAAAAGATGGCAGCTAGCCCCTTTGCCTTCTATCGAGGGACGGCTCATATTTTTTATGGTGATATGCCAACTTTACCAGCTTCAGGATTTGTTAATTCTCCAACTTCAGCCATTTGGTTGGAGGGAGACATGCACATGCAGAATCTTGGAGGAATGAGAGATAGCAACGATAATAACGTCTTTGATACCACTGATTTTGATGAAGGCTATCTCGGCCCCTACGTTTGGGATTTGCGACGTATGGCAGTCTCTATTCTCTTAGCAGCTAAAGAAAACGGTTTTAGTTCTAGTGATGGTCAAGATATTGTCAAAAATTTCCTGGATGCTTATCTCAACAAGATGAAGGACTTTAAAGGGACTAACGACGAACTATCATACCGTTTAGAAGAAAGCAATACCAACGGTGTGGTTAAGGATTTGATTCAAAAAGCCGCAGGTAAGAGCCGTTCTAGTTTACTAAATAAGTACACGTTGTTAAATAGCAGTGGCGATCGCCTTTTTCAAACAACTTCGGAACTCCAGCCTATATCTAACAGCACCTATTCAAATATTACCACTGCCATCAGCAGCTACATCGCTTCAATTCCCAGCAGCAAGCGCTACAGCAATAGTTATTACACCCTCAAAGATATTCGCCTCAAATTAGGTTCCGGTATTGGTAGTCTGGGTAAGTATCGGTATTATTTGCTGATTGAAGGGCCAAGTCCAGCAACAAACGATGACCGAATTTTGGAGATGAAACAACAAAGCACTAGCGCTGTGGACATCGCATCTCCAGGTTTGTTACCGAGTTCAGTTTACCATCATCATCAAGGAACAAGGGTGACAATCGCCACCAAAGCCATGCTTGCTGATACCGATCCTTTAGTTGGCTATGCTACTGTGAGTGACATTCCCTTTATGGTGCATGAAAAATCGCCCTATGAAGTAGATTTTGACTATACTTTGCTAACTACTAAGTCAAAGTTCATGGATGCAATGGCTTATGCAGGGAAGGTGGTTGCTAAAAATCATGCCATCTCAGATAAGGACTACGATGCTGCCATTGTTCCTGTCAGCGTTGACAAGGAAGTAACTGATATCACTAGCGGTAATCAAAGCGGATTTAAAGATGAGATTGTTAACTTTGCTCTAGACTATGCAACTCAAGTCGAGTACGACTATGGGAGTTTTAAAGATGCCTATAACCGGGGAGTAACACTCTATTAAAAGAACTGAAAAAAATCAATTATTCCAGTTAAAGGGATGAGTGTTGACCGTTAACGGTTCACAGTTAACAGTCAACAGTCAACAATATCCTAGTTAACTTCGTTGGCGATAATACCAATTAAATTCAACTTGCTCAAAATTTCAATAGCTTGAATTAATTGAGTTCGCTTGACTTTACCCATGCGTTCTACCATGACGATGGCGTTGCAAAAAGATGCGATGATCCTGGCATCAACGGTGGCTAAAATTGATGGAGCATCTATCAGTACTAAATCATAATTTTCTTCAAAGAACTCGATTAGTTCTTTCATACTTTGAGAACTCAGCAGCTTGACTACATCTTCTGGAACGGGGCCAGCAGTCAAAACGTCAATCAATGGGTGAATGGGCTGAATGTAATCTTGAAAATTACTAGTTGTCTCGTCAACTAATAACAGAGATAGTCCCCAATCATTGGAGAGTTCTAATACTTTGTGCAGGTTAGGATTTTGCAAGTTAGCATCAATTACTAACACCCGTCGATGCATTCGGATGGCACTAGCCACCAGTCCTAATACTAAAGTTGTCTTTCCTTCTCCTGGTATAGCCGAAGTCAACATTAATGACTTGAAAGTCAAGGGATATTTAAATATTTTAATATTTTGGTAGATCATGTCCAAAGTTTCATGGACAGGCAACTTGGCGCTAACTTCTACCATCGCAGGAGGTAAACTGCGTCGCTGATTCCCAGACAAATTTAACAGGCGCTTTTTATTATGAAGCGATCGCAATTTTGGCACTGTTCCCAGTACGCGCAGATTTGTCAGTTTATTCAAGTCTGCTGTAGTATATATTGTGTCATTAAACTTCGACAACATTAAGGCTAATAAAATACCTAAAACTGGGCCAATTACTCCTCCTCCAAGCAAATATAATAATTTATTATTCTCCACATAAGTACCCAAAGCAGGTTCTTCCAAAACTTGCCAGTTATACCCTTCCTGAGAAATTTTCATTCCTAAGGATTGTTGTGCCTGGAGTAATTGTTCGAGGGTTTTATGACTAGTTTCTACCTTTTGCCGCAGACGATTATATTCAGCCGTTAAGTTGGGATATTTGTTTAATTCCGAACGAACTCGCTGTTCTGATTGTACTAAACTTTTCTCATTAGCAGTTAGCCCTAACACATTTGTTTGTAACAGAATTAATTCATCCAATAGCTTGGGTTCGACTCCTACGACTCCGGCTTGTAAAAGTTTATCGTCCTTGCCACCGTTAGTAATGTTTTTCACTTCCTGCCTTAACAATGTTAGTTGGTTTTGGCGTTGCTGTTTGAGTTTTTCTACTGATGGATAATCATCTGTATAACGCAACCGTTCCTTAGCCAGAGCTAATTCAGTTTTTTGAATTTCATTTAATAGTATTTGATAACGGCTTGATTGATTTAAACGAGAAGAAAGCTGAGCATTCTGTTGCGAAGAAGCTGCTATTTCTTGTTGTAGGCTATCGTAGCGGGCGTTGACATCTTGCAGCTGGGCGCGAGTGGTTTGTAGCTGTTGTTGAATTTCAGCCAAAGACTCTAGCACAATTTTACTTTGTGCTTCCGGATCGACTAAATTATGTTTTTTGCGAAACTGTTCTAAATTTTTATCAGCTTGACTCACTTCTTTTTTGATTTCAGGGAGGCGCGTATTCACAAAAGCCAGTCCCCGATTTAAACGCTCTTTTTGTTGTTCTGTGTTGTAATTTTGATAGACTTTTTGTAAAGCTTCAAGTACTCTTTGGGCTTTGACGGGATCGTTATCTTCAAAAGAAACTTCAAATACTTGATTAAGAACTCGTTCAGCTTCTGTATTTGTCTTTTCTGGAGTGATTTTTAAAGGTGCTGGTTTGGTATATTCCTTTTGACCTTTGAGATATTCTAAAGTGATATCTGGATAATTAGCACGAAGTAAATCTACAGCTTTTTGAAGTAGCTTGGAACTCAGCATGAGTTTCATCTGAGTGCTGTAATCAATAGTTTTAGTATCTGCGCCTTGTGTGATATTGTTTGACTGTGCCCCTTGAGATAAATTAGAACTCACCAATATCTGCATCGAGCTTTGATAATTAGATTTAGCATTGACAGCAAAGTAGCTGGCAACTGACATGACGATACAGGAAACTCCCAAAATCACAAAGCGTTGACGAAGCAAAATAGTAGGTATTTGTCTGATATTAAACCGGCTTTGTACTGAGGTGATAACTTGTTGGTCTTGATTCAGACTTGTTTTAACCACTATCCAACTCCTCTAATATTGAAAGAATTTATATCTAAGATGGTGAGAAACATTTTTAGAAATGATTTTTTACACCTACGAAATAGAAAAAATACTTAATTATTGTCCAAAAATTAAACCACTTGGAACGATCTTATGTCAACTAACGTTTTCATGTTCATGAATTCATGCATATAAATTTTCAATCAGTACTAAAACA
>NZ_JACKZU010000202.1:0-14646 GCF_014222165.1 Nostoc sp. 2RC | reverse complement strand
GGACTGAATGAAATTAGGGTGAAATTTTACTTGCTTCCAAAAATAATTACGATTTGATTTATGAACAAATTTAAATATCTGTAAGATTTATGATGTCGTAAATCGACGGAAATACGTATATTTCAAAAATCAAATATAAGTTCTATATAGCCTAAAGTTTTATTAATACTTGATAGATATGAAATTTGACATGTCAGTTACTTGCGTTCTTCTGTCAAGGGTAAGTAAACGATGAAGGTGCTACCTTTACCAATTAAACTTTGCACCTGTATGCTACCTCTATGAGCCTGAACAATTGCATGTGCGATCGCCAATCCCAATCCAGAACCACCAGTAGTGCGCGAGCGATCGCTATTGACTCGATAAAAACGATCAAAAATCCGCTTTTGCTCCTGCGATGCAATACCAATACCTGTATCTTGAACTTCAATTACAGCATGACTGTTGCTGCGTTTGAGAATGACATTTACATAACCACCAGCAGGAGTGTATTGAATAGCATTGGCAATCAAATTAGAAAGTACACGTAAAAGTTGGTCTTCATCCCCCATTACGTATAAAAGTTCTTGGCACAACACCAAAGATGTTAGCTGCAAAGAAGCCGCAGCCGCTAACGCTGAAAATTCCTCTATCAGGTCATTAATCAAAATATTCAAACAGCAAGGTATTTGTTGTATCGCCAGTGCGTGCTGTTCCAATCGAGACAATAACAGCATATCCTGAACTAATTCAGCTAGTCGATGATTCTGACGTTGAATAGATACTAAAATATCTTGCCCCTCATCCGGCAAATACTCCATATCAAATAAAGTCTCTACCGTGGCATTAATCGCTGCTAGAGGAGTACGTAACTCATGAGAGGCATCAGACGTAAACTGTTGCATTTGTTTATAAGAAGAGTCAATCGGTCGCATTGCTAACCCTGCAAGCCACCAACTAGAACCGCCGACTAACAATACCGTAATTGGCAATCCTAGTGCCAAAATTAATTTCAAAGCAGCGAGACGACTATCAAGGTCATTGAGATTACGCCCTACCTGAATATAACCCCAAACCTCATTAGCTTGAGTGTGCAGCAGTAGAGATTTTTGAGTATAGCGATTGCCTTGTAAGTCTTTGAGTGTTTGCCACACTTGGGTTTGCACAGTCGGTGGCAATTCATGAGGTTGAAAACCTGCCACTGCAATTAACCGTCTGGAAGCATCCAGAAAACGGATGTAGTATTGCTTATCTTTATATACAGGACTAAAAATACCGTGTTCTTTAAGGGTAGTTTGACTGTGGCTGAGGATCTTTTGGTTAGGACAACTTGATTTGGCTAAACAAATATTTGGTAAAACCTGCTGAAAAACTGGCTCTGTAATACCAGGTTGTTTCAAATTCGGTTCGATTACATCATGTAGTGTACCCGCTACCGATTCTAGTTCTCGGTTGATAGAAACCACATAAGCATCAATGATTACCTCATAAACCACAAAACCGCATAAGGACAAAATTAGAGCCATAACTACGGCATACCAGGTAGCCAATTGCCAGCGAGTTTTATGAAATAGTCGAATCTGCATTGTCAGGATTGAAACGATAGCCCATACTAGGGACAGTTTCGATTAAGGCATCACAATCATATTCCGATAATTTGCGTCGCAAAAGTCGGATTTGAGCTGCTACTACATTACTAACTCGTTCTGCACTAAAGGCATACAGATGATTCAAAATTTGGTCGCGAGTAATAACTATGTTAGGACGTTTCATTAAGTATTCTAATAATTGAAATTCTTTTTTTGTTAAATAAATTACTTTATTTTCACCATTAGGATACTGTCGAGAAACTGTACAATTGCCGCAGTCTAGTATTAGGCAGCCAACTTGCAATTTTAAAGACTGGAACTGAGTTGTAAGGGCTGGACTTCCAAAAGAAGCTCGTCGTTGTAATGCACGCAACCGTGCTAGTAGTTCTGCCATACCAAACGGCTTTATCAGATAATCATCTGCTCCTGCATCTAAACCAGCTACTCTATCTGCCATGCTATCTTTTGCAGTTAGCATCAGTACAGGCAAAGCATTGCCCTGATTCCGTAAACGCTTGCACAGTTCTAAACCTGAAATTCCTGGTAACAACCAATCAAAAATTGCCAGTGTATATTGAGTCCAATTATCTTCTAGATAAATCCAGGCTTCATTTCCATCCAAAACCCAGTCAACAATATATCTTTCTTTATTCAATTTTCGCTGAATTGACGCACCCAAATCTGGTTCATCTTCAACTAGCAAAACTTTCATAAGCATTAAAAGGAAATAGGGAACGGAGAATAGGGAATAAACTGGTTTTGGAAAAGAATTTAGACTTCCCCCAAAACCCTCGTCTATTTTATTGCTACTACTTGCCGCTAATTATCGCTTGAAAGTAAAGCGGCCGTTAACTTTTTCACCATTGATATCAGAAAGAATAGCAGCTTTATACTCACCAGCTGTTTTTTGAGAAACTACAGCATGGTAATGTTGTTCTTTAGCTTCATAAGTCAAGGAAAGCGATTTTTGACTACCATCAGGTAGCTGAATTTGAGCGGTTACCTTTGCATTTGAAACTGTATCATGCTTATCTCCTTTCTTGATATAAAAATCTAAGTGATTTCCATCGTCTTTTGGTTCAGCAATCAATTCTAAATGATACTGCCCAGACTCTATAATTTGACCGCCGTGTGAATGCTCGCCTTTGCCATCTTCGGAATGACTTTGAGCATTATTTTGATTATGAGAATGACCATCATTTTCTGAATGGTTATTTTTGGCAGTGTTTTCAGTTTTAGAAGTTATTTGTGTTGTTGATGCCGATTTATTTTCTGAATTGGCAGCTTGATTACTGCCGCTACAAGCACCTAAGAAAATCAAGCCTACACTACCTACAACTACAAAACTGATTTTTAACAATTTCATTAATTTAGATTCCTCAATACTTGGTCAATTCAAAACTCAAAATTTGCTTTTGTGGTAATTTTTGTGTAAATAATTAGTTCAGTATTTTTTGGTATCAAAAATTTACCAAACTGTACTAATAGGGTTAAAGCAGTTGAGGTAAACTAATTGAGCATTCACTTTATCTAGGATGACAGGCTGGTATGAAATTCGGGTGAAATTTGTACAATAGAGTGTAGGCGATCGCTACCCTTGACCGCTTTTTTAAAACTTATAACTAATCATCATTGGGCTATTGAACATTAATGAGTCCCTTGCAATGAGCCAGCCAAAAATTAAGGTAATGAAGTTCACATCTGCGATTAACTGAGTAATTCCAACTAATTCTCTAACACCACCCCAGCCAATACGGTTCGGATAAGCAGTATGAACTTCCCTTGTGGTCTGGGAAAAGGTTAAGGGGAAAAGGGATTTGGATGTATTTGAAACCTTTTCCCTTTCCCCTTTAACCTAACCGTATTACCACCTCAGCTACCTTCCCGTTTTCCAGAACAGTTGCACTTCCCTTAGGTAACAAATACTTACCAAACTTCGAGTATAAAGCAGGTAAAACCAGCAATGTTAACGCTGTAGAAGTAAATAAACCACCCAAAACTACTATGGAAAGTGGTTGCAAAACTTCCTTACCTGGCCCCACTGCAATAACTAATGGTACTAATCCCAAAGCTGAAGTAAAGGATGTCATTAAAATAGCATTGAGTCGTTCCATTGACCCGGCAATGAGGATTTCTTTTAAGGACATTCCAATAGCAAATTTAGTTGTGTAATTATCTACTAAAAGTAATCCATTGCGAGTAGCGACACCAAATAAAGTCACAAAACCTACCAAGGAAGCAACTGAAACAACGCCCCCTGTTAATGCTACAGCAATTACACCTCCAACTAAAGCAATGGGCAAGTTAATCATAATCATTGCTGTAGACGCAATGGATTTGACAGAAAGATACATTAATACAGTAATCGCTACAAAGGAAATGCCACTGAAAATCAAAATATTTTGTGAGGCTCTTTCTTCGGCTTCAAATTGACCCCCATATTGAATAAAGTAACCAGAGGGCAATTGTACTTGTGCTTTGACTTGGTTTTGAATTTCATTGACTAGCGATCGCAAATCTCTACCTTGAGCGTTAGCAGATACTACAATTAGACGAGAGACATTTTCCCGGTTAATGGTATTCGGGCCAGTACCATAGGTAACTTTAGCCACCTTCGCTAAAGGAATTTTTGTCCCCCCTGCATCTCCCACTTGAGAAGGGGTATCAACTAACAAATTTTCAATTGTTTGAAGATTATTACGATATTGTGGTTGCAACCACACCACTAAATCAAAGTTTTGTTGCTTCTCTAAAACTTGAGAGACTACTCTACCATTGAGAGCAGTTTCAATTATGTCAGATAGTTGCCCAACGGTTAAACCATAACGGGATGCGGCAACACGGTCAAATTTTATCTGAATCTGTTCGATGGGAACTTGCGGTTCTAATTGTAAATCCACAAGTCCAGAAACAGATGACATCACATCTTCAACTTGTTTGCCAATTCGCCGGAGTTCTTCTAAGTCCGGGCCAAATATTTTCACAGCAATTTGACTTCTGACTCCAGATAATATTTCATCAATTCTGTGAGAAATAAATCCACCAATATTCGCAGCAACACCAGGTACTTTATTGAATTCTTCCCGCAGCCATTCTACTGTTTCCTTACGCTTTTTCATTCCTTCGTCACTCAACCCAATATCGAGATGACCAAGGTTTACGGGTGCTGCATCTGCATCATTAGGAGCGCGTCCCGCCCGTAACTGTACATATTTTAATTTGGGATCGTCTTTGAGTTTATTCTCCAATACAAAGGCGGCGCTGTTAGTGGCTTCTAAAGATGAACCCGGATAAAGAGCTAAAGTATTGACCAAAGTTGATTCTTGAAACTCTGGTAAAAAAGCTCTTCCCAAAGCTGGAAAAATCACTATCGCTGCTACCATTCCCGCCAAAGCCACAGAGATAATAATCATGGGACTGCGGATACCAAAATCTAAACAAGGATAATACAGTCGCTTAAAAATTCGGGGTATCAATGGTTCCTTTAACGGCATTTTTCCGTATGGAAGTAAAATTGCACATAACGCCGGACTTACCAGTAATGCTTCTAAACTAGAAACCATAACCACTATTAGGTAAGTTATTCCCATTGGGCCAAAAATTCTACCTTCTACACCTGCAAGGGCAAATATTGGGGAAAAGACGACAATAGTAATTAAAGTTGCTCCAATTAAAGATTCCTGGACTTGCTGTACTCCTTCAAAAACAATTTCCAGTACTGGACGAGGGTTAGCAGAGTATTTATTTTGTCGCAATAAACGAACAACATTTTCCGCATAAACAATGGCATCATCGATCGCTGTACCAATGGCGATCGCTAATCCTCCCAAAGTCATTGTATTCAGCCCTAAGCCCAAAAAAGATAATACTTGCAATGAAAATATAAAAGTCAGGGCAAAATTCAATAGCACAACTCCCAGAGTCCGCCAATTCATCAAAAAGGGAATGAGAATCAGTGCTGCAATAATACTGCCTTCCACCAAGGCTGACTTGACATTTTCTACTGAAGCATCAATATAATCAGCTTGACGGAAGGTTTCTGTTACCTTTACACCTTTAGGTAAACCTGCTTGCAATTCTGTCATTGCAGCTTTAATGGCATGGGTAACGGTAGGAGTATCAGCAAGAGGTTGTTTATTCACCATCACCACTACAGCATCTTTGCCATTTAAGCTGCCATCTCCTATCTTCATCGCACCGCCAATTTGAATTTCGGCAACATCTCCCAACCGCACAGGTGTTCCTTGACGGGCAACAATTACAGATTGTTTTAAATCATCCAAAGATTCAATGCGGCCAATTCCCCGAATCAAAGTTTGCTTGTCAGGGCTGATTAAAAAGCCACCAGGGGCATTGACATTTGCTCCTTGTACTGCTTCAGATACTTGCTGTAAGGATACATTGAAAGCTCTGAGTTTGTTTGGATCTACTAATACTTGATACTGGCGCACTTCACCACCATATACTAGCACTTGACTCACCCCAGGAACTGCTAAAAGGCGATTTGTCACTTGCCAATCAACGATGCGGCGTACTTCCATTAAATCGATTTTGGATTCTGGGTTTTGGATTTCTCCTTTTTCCCCCTCATCTTCCACTGTGAAGGCATATTTTAATACAGTGCCAACAGGTGAACTAATAGGAGCAAGTCTTGGTGTTTCAATTCCTTCCGGTAGCTTACTCGCTGCTTGTTGCAGTCGTTCTTGTATCAACTGGCGGGCTTGATAGATATCTGTTCCCCAGCCAAAAACGACTCTAACTACAGAAAGTCCTGCTGAGGAGGAAGAACGAACCGTGCTAATTCCTGGAGTACCGTTGATTGAGCTTTCAATTGGTAATGTCACTAGAGATTCTATTTCTTCAGGAGCGAGTCCGGGAGCTTCTGTTTCAATTTCAACCTGGGGCGGTGCAAAATTAGGGAAAACATCCAACGGCATTTGCGGGATGGTATTAAATAATATGATTACTGTAAAAATAAGTGCCGCAATTACTACTAACCAACGTCGAGAAATTACCCATCTAGCGACTGTATTAATCATTATTTATTGTTGATTGAATTGTTGATTATTGGTGGTTTTTTCGTGAATTATAGGACTCCTATTTGATTGCGTGAAAAAAACTTAGTAAAATTTTTGTTCCCTGTTAAGAGTTCCCTGTTCCTAGCTTCACGAGTAAGTTCACAAATCAAATTGGATTGCTATATTAACCAATAACTATTAATGACTATCTGAACGATGATAATTTTCTGGTTGTTCCACAGAAGTGTCAGAAATAGAGGCGGTTGGTTGTTTGTGGTTGTCGATATAAACCTCAGTTTCATAATTGAATCCGTTACCTACTGGTACTAGACGGGAACGGATACGGCGACTAGACCAGAAGCTACCTCCCAGGAAAGCTACGATAGCAATGGTTACTCCTCCCCCTGTTGAGAGCAACCATAAAGGTAGAGGTAAGCTGTTAGCTTTAGCCTCGGTTTCCTCTGAGTGCGAATCTTCTTGTTCGTTATGTTCTTCTTTACTACCACCCTTTAATGACTGTGCATAAAGTTGTGGCGCACGTTGAGTAACTACTGAATCTGCCTCAAATAAACCACTTTTAATTTCAATTAAATCTCCAGAGGTTTGCCCTAATTCAACTTCCACAGATTGGAAGGCATTACCGTTTTGGACATAGACCAATTTTTTATTATTTGCATCAACTACAGCAGAAGCCGGAATTGCCAAAATAGCTGGAGATTTTTGGTCTGTTAGAACTTCAAGTTCGGCAAACATTCCGGGTTTGAGCTGTCCTCTGGCATTTTTGATTTCAGCTTGTACTGGTACTACTCGCGTTTCTCCTGCAACTACTGAGCCAATTCGTGTAATTCTCCCTGTAAAGGTTTGATTAGGTACGCTAGCAACCTTCATTCTTAAGGGTTGACCTGTCCTGACCTTGCCTAAATCTTTTTCATAAATATTGGCTGTGGCAAACACTCGACTATCATCTACAATCGTCATCAACTTACCACCCGCGTCCTGAAATGATTGACCGATAGTCACTTCTCTATCAACAACGTTGCCAGAAATCGGAGCTGTGACTGTAATTAACCCCTTAGCATTAGCGCGGTCTCCTAGTTGTAGCAGCCGAGTTTCATAAATAGCACTGCTACGATTAATATTGGATTTTGCGAGGCTAACTGCTGCTTGAGCGCGTTTTAGCTGATTTTCAGCCGCAATCACATCACGGCGGCTATTGGCTGCGGTTAATTTAGCTTTAGCTTCAGCTAGCTGAGTTTGAGATTCTAGAGCGTTGCGACGTGCCAAAGCACCTTCATTGGCTAACACTCGATCTTTCTCGTACTTTTCTTGAGCAAATTCTACTTGACTTTGGGCTTGGGCGATTTCTGCTGCGGCTATATCTTGATAGCGATGATAGTTTTGTTGAGCTAGGCTTAAGTCAGCTTCAGCCTGCTGTAAATCAGCTTGTGCTTGTGCCAGTTTTTCTTGGGAGTTAACCCGCAGTTCCACCAAGTCTGGACTAGTTACAACAGCTACAGGTTGACCTTTCTTGACTAATGCACCTGGTTCCACCAACAGTTCGACTACTTTTACTCCTTGAATTGGAGTAGTGACTTCAACTTTTTGGCTAGGCAAGGTTTCAATCTGTCCAGTAGTTTTAATACCGACAGCTAATCGTTGGCGTTGTACTGGTTCTACCTTAACTCCTAAGAGTTTAGCGGTTTCTACATCAACTTCAACAGAACCCGTCAATTCGCCTCCTGCTTGAAAAGCACTGCTCCCACTGTGGTCATGACCAGCACCAGCCAAAACAGTAGTGGGAGTATTTAGTAGTGACAAACTTAACATTGTCAACGAAACATAACGCAGTGGAGCAAAACATTGAAATAAATTACAGATTCCCATGGCTTGTTGTGTCCTCAAGTAGTAAGAAAGCAGCGTTGCACTTGGATGGCATTTGATGTGCAAACTTGGACTACCACTTTCTTTAAGCTGTTTTGTATTTGACTTGCACATTGACTGAAGCAAGGAAAGCTCAGCTCAACGAGGCTGTTCACCGTTGACAGTTAATAGTCAACAACCACCACGAGTGGTTATGCTTTTTTAACGGGCATTAACTTAGCTAGTGGTTTGCCAACCCAAAAATGCTGGGTGAGGGCTGGGGAAAGGGGAAGGGGTAAAGGGTAAAGGGTAAGGGATTTAAAACCTTTCCCCTTTACCCCGCCAAGTTCACTTGCCAGACTACTAGTTACATTGCTTTTGTGAAGTTTTAGAAGTTTGAATCAGGACTTACGCAGCGAGATTATTTGTTGAGGTCGGGCATAGGGTATTGGGGATTTTTGTCTGCCCTATGACGCCACTTGCTACAAGTCAGGACAGCCGCAAGGGCGCAGTAGCTCTCTTATGCCCAATGTCCAGCCCAAACTTTTAATTTTTCGTTTACCATGCGTAAGTCCTGTGAATATTGCTCTTTTCCAGTGTTTCACATCAACATGAAATTTGGATGAAATTTTTATTAGCAGTTGTTATTAGCAATAACTTTAATATTTAGACTATATTCAAAGCACTTAATTGATACTTATATTGACTATTAATCTCTAGATATGCATTTATAGGAATCCGATTTAATTCCTGAAAACATTTGTGTAGGAAGCGAACGGGGAACAGGTAAGAAGAAATAAAAGTGTATCTAGCTTTTGTCCTTAGAAACAGCAATGACCAATGACTAATGACTAATGACCAATGACTATTAGCTTATTTAAGGATATGAGCCATCTAAGTTACATTAAAAATTAATATCAATTAACTCACAATTAGAAAAATTAGAGCAAAAATATACTTGAATCAATTCATGATTTAAGTACATATCTTTATTATTGCGCCTTATGTCGTCGCCCCTCGATCGCCCGCTCAAAATTGAAATTAGACTTCCATCTTCCCATCCCCATTTATTAGAAGGACTTGAGACATGGCTACGGTTGGGTTTAATATCCGATTCTCAAGTCAGGCAGTTATGCCGAGAATTTCTCACTTGTGCGGTGGTGTTGCAACCCCAGACTCAAGTTGCAACTAAAGTAAAATTTGCAACTTCAGAACCTGTGGAACAGTTATCCGTAGCGGCTTTACAAACTACACCACCAAAACCAGCTCAACCGAACTTCATTAGCACAATGTTGCAGTCACTAGCGGCTGAATTGAGCGTCCGTTGGCTGCTTTTTCTAGGAGTATTTTTAGTAGTGGTATCCTCCGGGGTACTGGCTGCTAGTCAATGGGAAAAATTTCCCGCTTTTGGACAATATGGAGTTTTATTTGCTTATACCTTGAGTTTCTGGGGGTTAAGTTTTTGGGCGACTAGGCAAAACAACTTGAGACTGACAGCTCAAACATTAGTGATTGTCACCGTCTTATTAGTGCCAGTAAATTTTTGGGCTATGGATAGTTTCGGGTTATGGCAAAATCCTTTGAATTGGATTATGGTTGCCATAGCCTGTACTACTCTCAGTGCTATTACTGTTTTAATCTCCAAAAATCAAACTATTTTTGCTGATTTACACACCGCTAAATTACCCGTAGTAAATATTCTGGCGCTGAGTTATCTGCATTGGGGTTGGCAATTCAAAGGATTTCCCTTAATTGCCGTTTATCTGGGAATAATAGCCACAACTATCCTTACCCTCATCCATCATCGCCACTCACATACAGAAAATCCAGGCGATCGCCATAATTTAAGTATTAGCTTTAGTGCTACTGTAATTATTTATGCTTTAATCATCCTACTAGTACGAGCGATTTTTATTGCTTCGGTAAATGTCACACAGTTGGGCTTAGCTATTGGCATTTGCGGTTGGTTGATTACTTGGTTAGCACAGCAGGGAAGGGAAGATGAAGCAGTAACATTAATATCTGCCACCCTGGGAGAACCTCAAGCTACATCCCCCCCATCTCCCTCATCCCCCCTACTCTGGGAAAGACTCGGTGCAATTTTACTTTTCCTGGGTTGGCTGGTGGCAATAATTCCCGATCCTTGGCAAGCCATCGCTGTGAGTGGTTTGGGTTTGTGGTTTGTGGGAAATCGCTTGCAGCGCTACAGTTTCAAAGTGGATTTGGCGGCGGTTTTTGTCATTGGCTTACAGATAATTTGGCTGTGTTGGCGGTTAATACCCGATGGGTTACAGAAATTAGCCATCGCTACTGCTACTACATTGACAAATTCTCAAACTCAACCTTGGGCGTTACTGGGCGTAGTTTTATTTCCCTATGTAATTTTCATGGTGGCGTTGACGGATAATTTGTATCGCAGCCAAAAACGAGAATTGGCTAGGTTCGGCGAACTGCTGACTTTACTATTAGGAACATTTTTGACAACCATCGCCGCAGTCAATCCGGCGTTGCGATCGCTAAATTTGCTATTTTCCACCATCACCCTTGCCGTTGTCAGTAACCGCCGCTCTCAATTATCTGCTACTCTGGTATACCTGACTCATATCATCGGCGTATTCACCTTCTGTGCTTGGATAAATTGGTTTTTCCCGACACTCAGTAGAGAAGTCTGGGCAAGTATTTTATTGGCTGTAATGGTTACAGAATGGATATTTAGCCTGGGAAATGGTATATGGCGACGTAGCGCCTGGGACATCGGTTTAGGACTAGCTGCCGTTAGTTTTTTGCTGTTGTGGATGAATGCAGAATCATCTTGGTACGGCATCGTTGATGGTAGAGCTAATTGGGGAGTTGTTTGGCTAGTTACACCCATAGCCCTCAGTGGTGTTGCCAATAAGACAAATGTAGAAAATCGGACTATTAACCGTTACTTAAGTATCTTGGCTGTGGCAATTGCCCAGTTACTCACTTTACAGCTACCAGGAACCAGATTAATCGGTTTGGCGGTGGCTGCGGGATTAATGTTCCTACATACCCGCTATTTGCGAAACGAAATCAGCGCCCTAATTACAGAAGGATTTGTTTTAAGTTTTATTGGAATGCTGCTGTGGAATGGTGTGCCTGGTTTACCCCGTCTGGCGGTGGCTGGTTGGTTTGTTGTGGGAGCCATAGCCACTTTCAGTTTATGGTTAATCCGTAGGGTACTGAGGCAGCGTGGTAACGAATTAGCTTTAATTTATGCAGCCGCTAGCGATAAATGGGCGATCGCTTTGTGTGGTTATGAATTGTTGGCTTTGACGCTGCACTCAATTTTGATTTACCAAGGAGTGGCTAAGTCCGGATTTTTGTACTTACTTGCCAGTGGTATCATTTTAGTAAGTATCATCTATCGCAGTTGGCAACAGCCGACAAATTGGGCATTTTATGGCATTGGCTGGTGTTTGGAATTGTTAACAGCCCAGGCATTGGGATTTGGTTCACCATCGATTATTAAAATAGCGATCGCCAATATTGCCTTGGGTTTACTTACTCAGCTGGTGGGAGAGTGGTGGAAACGGCGACATCAATTACAAAGCTTGCCTAGCAGCTTTCACATTTTACCGATGGTTTATGGTGTATTCAGCGTATTGCTCCGTGTAAACACCTTCACCGACTGGACGGGTTTGTGTTCCTTGGGTGTAGCTTTAATTATCATTGGCGTGGGGCGACGACGGGAAGACTTTAAACCCTTGGTGTATCTAGGAATTATTGGCGTATCAATTTCTGCCTATGAACTTTTGTTTTATCAAATGTTACAAGCTTCCGGAGGTGCATTAGGGGATGGATTAATTGCCATGTCTGCCCTTGGTACTACTATTATGTACGCCTATCGCCTTCTTTCCCCTTGGCTGATGGGATACTTACGCTTAACTCCCCAAGAACTCAAAGGCATAGCGGATATTCACTGGGCTTGGAGTAGTTGCTTATTAATCTTTGCCACTATCCTTCCCATTGGAATTAATCGCTTGGTAGGTTTAGGAACTGGCGTATTTTTAGTTAGGTATGGGATTTTTCAGGGAAAGACATCGCCTCAATCTTCCGTATCTTCAACATGGCGGATAACAATAGATGAACTTTGGGTTTACCTGGGTTTGTTAGAGGCGGGTTTTTTTAGTATTTTTTTTCAGGAAACTACTGTCGGGCGTTTTTTTATTACACTACTTTCTTGGAATGGTGCGATCGCTTCTGTAGCCGCCTATTTTCTGTATATTCTACCTTGGGAAAATTGGGGTTGGTCTAAAAGACCTTGGCAACAAGCTGCATATATTCTGCCATTAATAGTTTTATGGCAAACCGCACTGCAAGTTTACCCAATTACTTTAGTACTCACCGCAGGATATTACATTTTCTTGAGCATTGTCGGTAAAAACATCCGTTTTACCTATATTAGTGTAGCTTTGGTTGATTGGGCGCTTTATCGTTGGTTTTATACCTCATACCTGCGGGAAGCTTTGTGGTACGTAACACCATTTGGCTTATCACTACTTTATATTGCTCAAGTAGATACGCAACTCAAACTACCAGAATTTAAAACAGTTCGTCATAGCCTGCGGTTGTTGGGTAGCGGTTTAATTTGTGGTTGGGCAATTTTATTTCATCAAAACACCCCTTGGATACCAGGAATTTTGAGCCTCATAACCATTTTCGCCGGATTAGCTTTAAGAGTGCGGGCTTTCCTCTACATTGGTACAGCAACTTTTGTAATTACTACTATTTACCAATCGGTAATTTTCAGCTTACAGTACTCATTTTTAAAATGGGTTGTTGGTTTGCTAGTGGGGATTTTACTGATTTATATCGCCGCCAACTTTGAAACTCGTCGCGTCCAAATAACTTCCCTAATTCGTAACACCATTGATGAATTGCGATCGTGGCAATAAGGTAAGGTGTCAATACTGCTCAGGTTTTGGATTTTAAACTGGAATTTGGTTTGGGGAAAAGGTGAGCCAGCGCGGTCTTGGGGGTTTCCCCCATAAGCGACTGGCGTTAGCGTCAGCGTTAGCGACGAAGGAGCGTCACCCCGAAGGGGTTAAAGGTTTTTTCTTTCCCTTTTCCCCTTTCCCTTTTCCCTTTAACCTTTTCCCTTTCCCCCTCTTGCAAAAAGAGGTCTAATACAAAGATTTAATCCATTGCCATTCCTGTGTTAAACCCTCTGTGAGGGAGACTTGCGGCTGATATCCCAAAAGTTTCTGGGCTTTGGAGATATCAGCAGCAGTGTGGCGAGCATCTCCCATTGCTTTTTCTATATGATTTCTTTTGATTGGTTTGCCAACGATTTGTTCAATTTTATCCAGCACTTCAGCTAAAACTACGCGACTACCACCGCCGATATTAAAAATTTCTCCCACTGCTTGGGGTGCGATCGCGGCTGCTAAATTAGCGGCGATAATATCACTAACATAAGTAAATTCCCGCGTTTGCTGTCCATCGCCGTAAATGGGAATTCCCTCATCCTGTAAAATGGATTTAAAAAATTTATGAAATGCCATATCTGGGCGCTGTCTCGGCCCATAAACTGTGAAATAGCGCAATGATACACATGGCACGCCAAAATTTTTATAGTACAGCGTACACAAAAACTCACCCGCTAGCTTTGTAATCCCATAGGGAGAAACCGGCTGCGGACAAATACCTTCATGGGTGGGTAACGTTTCTGCATCACCATATACACTCGACGAAGAAGCAAACACTAGCCTTTTGAGATTTTTAGCATCTTTAGCTGCTTCTAGCAAAATTTGTGTAGCGTTAATATTTCGTTGTGTGTAACTTGCAAAACCTTTACCCCAGCTCGCCCTTACACCTGCTTGTGCCGCTTGGTGATAAACTACATCAACATCTTCGAGGAGTTTGTGCCAATCTAAAAACTGAATATCTGCTTCAATTAATCTAAACCCAGGCACTCCATTCAAATGTGCAATATTTTTATACTTTAATATAGGGTCGTAATAATCATTGAATTCATCAATTCCAATAACTTCTTCTCCTTGTTGCAGCAATGTTTCTGTTAGATGAGAACCAATAAAACCAGCAACCCCAGTGACGATAATTTTACCCATTTGCCTATTTTTTGATATTTTAATTAATCTCTACATTCACAGATTAATACTTATAACCAATAATCGTCATTACTTAACAAGAGATTTTTATCACTTATTTCTAGG
>NZ_JACKZU010000201.1:0-14726 GCF_014222165.1 Nostoc sp. 2RC | reverse complement strand
GTAAATAATATTAGTAAATACCTCATTATTTGTATATATGTATACAAATAACATCATTATTAATTTAATATTAAATTATAAAAAATAAGTGTTTGATACTAACTAAGTTTACTTAAGACTAGTTTTTAGTAGATTTACAATTACAGTTTCGTGAAGGTTTTGTAAAGTTTATTTCAAGAAAAATAAATAAGTAACGATACCAAATTTTGAAAAAAATAATTCTATGACTATGTAGGAAACTGAGCTATTACTTAATCAATAAAATATGCACAACCAAGTAACATTAATTGATCGCACGAGATTTACCGCTTAAATTTGAACAGATTCAAACACCAATGCTTCCAATGAATGGGCCAATGCTGACTCCGGATTAAAAATTGGTACTAGTAGTACGCCAAGGCAACTTGGCTCTTTAAAGGGGAAGGTGGGGCCCCTGAAGGGGATAAGGGGCAAAAGGGGGAAAGGGACTCATGTTTTTTATCCCTTCCCCTTTTCCCACAAGAGTGCAAAAAGCACTTGTGCAAGAGGTCTATTGAGCATTTCTGTGAAGTGCCTTTTGATGTACTATTTTATACGATTACTTATTGATGGACATTTGAACGAGGATGGTTATATTATTCCTGAGTTGGGAGATGCAGGCGATCGCTTGTTTGGTACAAAATAAACTAATTACTCATATAACCAAAGAGTAACTACGAGTAATTAAATGCACACTCCACTAATTTTTGATTAAGAATTTTTACACTTTTAGTATCTAGGATTGTTTACCTCAAAAACCCTACTAAATGCATGACATTAATACACAAACTTAATCTATGGCATCGATAAATTTTTCAGAATATATCTGATATAATATAATCTTTAAAACTCCTATTCGGAGACTCTAACAATAAATATTATACTCTAACTACTAATGATACAACCTACTATTGGACAATTAGAAACAGAAATATCAGACAAAGTTAAAAACTTATATCATCAAAGACTGGGACAGCTTCCTAGCCAAATTATTTGCCATTTTTTTGACACAGAAATCATAATTTCTTTAGAAAACTCTATTACCCCTGTTGAAGAAACTCTACTTCAGGGGGGTTATGAAAATTTAGCAGAACAAGTGCGATCGTACTTGGATAAATTAATCAAACCACAATTGAAAAAAACCATCGAGGAAATTATTGGCAAACCTGTTCTTAATTTGATGACCAATACAAATTTAGTCACACGTCGTACTGGAATTATTGTGATTTTAAAATCTGTTAATTGAGGTTTATCTCTAACGAAAAATTCAAAAACTTAACTGATTGAGTCAGCAGTGCATTGATACTAATGGTAACCTGCTTTGATTTTTGGAATTAAGTAGGCGGGTATGAATATTTATCGTTAGGGAAAAGCACAGATCAGATAGTAAACACCAGAACAAAAACTGATTTGAGTTCAATTTACTTTTTGTTACATAGTTGAATTTATTGGCGACGTTTTACTGACAGTAAAGTTCAATACTATCCAAGCTTGAAAAAGAAAGTTTGGCTAACAATTCTGAGTTAAAGCTTTTAGGATAATACAGTTTACTGAATACTCGATTCTACCTAATTTTCTATAAAAGGGAGAAAACTAAGCAATCTTTCTGAAGAACATTTTCCCTTTCCCCGGTTGGTGAGCTTGTCGAACCATTAACCTTTTCCCACAAGAATGCCCTATTTTCAAGGCAGGTCTATTCTCCTTGTCTCCCTACACTCCCCACTCCCCAACTAACTGACGTGCCAATGCCATCGCCTCTGTTGGTGTGGACACTTTCCCCTCAGCTTGTGCTACGGCAATTTCTGTTAACAATTTGCCTACTATTGGTGAAGCCGGGATATCTAGTGTTATAATTATTTCCTTCCCACTGACTAATGGAGTGGGATGAGCGACCAGATCGTCAGGGTTCAGGTAGCGGTTGATTAAAGGTGCAAAAACAAGGCAATGCGTTGTATGGGCTTCATCTGTTGTAGCAACTGCTGTCTTTAGCTGCTTTTTGCCAGACATCGCCTCTACCAAATTATCAAATGCTACAGCTAACGCTACCGTGGCAGGAAACACAATATCTGCATCTTGGAACAAAAAGTATTGTTCTCGCAAAGACATATTTGCCACTTTCAGTTGCGGTAATAATTTTAAAGCAGTGGTGACACCGCGAATTTCAGCACGACTGTAGGTAAGTTCTTGTAGTTCTATTTCTGCTAATTCTGGATTTGGGTTGACAAGACAAGCAAGTTTAGCAATGGCTAACCAAGTAGTTTTGATGCTATCCCTGACACCTGCTTGTAATTTTACTCCCAGTTGTTGCCAATTTTGAGCTAGTAAAACAGCTGCATCGTCAACAGCCGCTAGTTTATCTAAGCTTTCACGAGTGGCGTTTTTGAAGAAGGGGTTAAGTAAATTATCTTCCCAAGCAGTTGTTATCCAGGGAGTACCCTGAGAGTTTGCTAATAAATAACCAATTTCTGTGCGAAATCGTTCTGGTGCAACTTTGCTGATATGTGATGCTAAAGAACGAATTGTGGTTTTAGTAGCTGACTCAATAGTAAAATTCAGTTGGGCTGCTTGCCGATAAGCTCGCATTAACCGCAAAGGATCGTCTTCAAGGTTAGCGGGTGATACCATTCGCAAAATGCCCTGTTGTAAATCTGCATAGCCTTGCAGGGGATCGATGATTTCTTGGGTGTGGGGATTATAGGCGATCGCATTTATTGTAAAGTCCCGTCTGTGCAAGTCCACCTCTAAACTGTCTCCCTCTTGTTGGGCAAAGTCAGCCGTAGCACCGGGAAAAACCACACGAGCAATTTGTCGTTGTGCATCGAGTAATACAAACCCAGCATTATAATGATGGGCGATCGCTCTTGCCACCTTTACCGCGTTAGATGGTATAACAAAATCTAAATCTAAGTATTCGCGAGTTCTGCCAAGCATGGCATCCCGTACAGCGCCACCCACCATATAAGCTGGTTGTGGCAATAATGCCAAGCTAAAAGGCCAATTTTCGGGAGCTAGGGTAGAAGCAACAGAAGAACACATTGTAATAAAAATCAACCCAGCAACTAATGAATAACAGTCTGGCTTAAGCTAGATTAACAATAAAGGCCCCTGGAGTTGGTTCTATTATGTGTATTTGCGTGAACTGCCACTATGTAGACCGCTGTCTCACTTATCATGCCGTAGAAGGGCAGCACCAACAACCCCACTTAACCGAAACACCAGATTTTGACCCGAATGAACCTTCTATCAACGTCAACATCCGGACTAAAGACGATGTGATTGAAATGGAATGGGACGTTGTTGGCTGTCTAAGCTTTAAGCCGGAAATGGGTAAATGGTCGAAGTTGCGTCCTGGAGAATTAGTACCGACTTAAATTTTGGATTTGAGATTTGCAATTTTACATGGAGTTTGAGTGTTGACTGTGAACCGTTAACAGTCAACACTCAACAGTTTTTTATGGAATATTTTTTTACTTGGAAGTCAATACGGTTCGGATAAGCAGTATTAACTTCCCTTGTGGTGTGGGAAAAGGTTAATGGTTCGACAAGCTCACCAACCGGGGTAAGGGGATTTGGATGTATTTGAAACCTTCCCCTTTGCCCTTTCCCCTTTTCCCTTTCCCCTTTCCCCTTTCCCCTTTCCCCGAACCGTCTTGCCTTAGCGGATGCCATCATTATCAATTGCACTGTAGCCATCGCTGGGGAAAAGTCCCAACCAAGGGTCAGAACTAGGAGTTAAAAATAGTTGGGCGTAGACTTGCTGATTGAGGGTTTGTACATTCTTTGTTTGGTTACCTGCCATAAACCATTGATGAATTTGGCTGTGCAATATATATTCATTTCTGACTGTATCTAAAGCCATTGCAGTTTCAAAATTTTTCACTATGATGGGCAAATTATCTTTTTGAGTGTTGGCAGGCTGAGACTTTTTAGCTTTAATTAAGGAAATGCTGTTTTCATCTAGCTTGGCATCACTGGCATAAAGTTGAGCAATTTTGTTCCAAGCTTCTTGGTCAGTTATTTCAGCTAAAGTTTTTTGATTTTGTTGGGCATTAGACTCAAGAGCAGTGAGCATTGGTCTTTCAACCATCATTTTAGAAACCGCCAGAGAACCTGCGGTTACTGCTGTTGGTGGTTGAGTGGAATTGCTGGGAGATTCTAGCAACTTCGGGGGAGACTGGATACCCAAGCGGGATAAATCAGCAACCCATTGGGCTTGGATGGAATTGTAGCGATCGCTGTGGTATTTTCTTAAAAAAGCCTCGCCATCCCTTGGTGAAAGTTTGCTGTAGTTTTTTGCCACCACTTCAGCTTGTTGTAATTGACGTATAAATGCCTTGGGGCCATATAAACCAGGAATTGCATCAATTGGACGACCAGAGGCATCTAATATATAGTGAATGCTATTGCCTGTAATTGTACGTTCTAATTTGCGCCCATCGCCGAAATCGATTGTAACTTTTGGTACAGGACGCACTGATTCCCAGTGCAAAATAAAACGGTCTTGAAGCAGCCGAGAAATTTCCTTGTTGGGATATAGCGCCACCCTGAAGAACCTACTATTAGCACAACTCAAATCGCGATCGAGTCTGCCCAGCAAGCGCAGAGATAAAATCGGTTTACCACTGATTTTGGCAGCTGCTTTGGCTTGTTCGATGTCTGTATACCAATACAAACGAGAAGCATAACAGTCTCGTTGTTGGCAAAGTTCATCTAAAGCTGCCCGTAGTGTAGCAGAAGGTAAAACTTTGTCTGAAGAATTGTTGTTTAACTCATTAGTATGGGATTTGAGAAATATCTGTAACCCCTTTGCACCCTGTTGGCGAAGCACAGAAACTTCTTGAGATAACTTCGAGGTTTCAGTTACAGGAGTTTGAGCATTAGCTGTCTGCAAGAGAGTGAGACTAACTACTATGAGTAGGAACGGATTTTTGAAGCTTATAAATTTCATCAATTTTTTAGAAGATAGTAATGTGAATGTTAATAATTCAGCACCCAGGAGTCAGAAGTCAGAATTTAAAGATATCTACCACTGCTACCTTGGAAGTTACGCATTCAAAAGTCAAAAAGTTCACTAATCAAACCTTGTGATTGTTTGAAAGAGTAGCTTGATAAAAAGGTGTCGGGAAAACCCATTGCTTTTAGGGATGGGATGAAAGATACCTGGACATCATTGACGGTTAACAGTTAACAGTCATCAGTCAACAATCTCTCTTCTTATCCCATCTACTTTTAAGGGTGGATGAGCTTAAATCCATTCCTGAACGCATACACGTATTTATTTACCTAAAGTACTTCATCAAAAGTATAAATAATTAAATATCAGATGTGTTGATTATGAATTGAAATTTATTAAATTGAAAAAATGATAGCCTGATGATGAAGATTCATTTTTTTAAAATCAGTAATATTTCTGTTTGAAATCAAAGAGAATCTCACTAAATTATTGATATTGTAAGTTGTACTAATTTCTAGTTACAGCTAGGAATGGGTCACAGGCTTTATTAGAGAGCGCAATAAGTTATCTGGGTAAAATCACGATTTCCTTTCAGACAGAGAACAAACACAAGCTCTGAAAATTTGGGATATTTATTAACCAATTTCAAAAATCACCATGCACAAATATATTTGTAATCTGCTAATGCTGGTATTAGCAACAATTTCGACTTGCTTTATGACTCCATGTCATGCTCAAACGGCGTCAAAATCTAATAATCAAGATACTGATAATATTAGTACTATATCTTCAAATTCATCTTCTGCTAAGGAATTGGGTGATTTGGTTAATTCCACTGATAGTAAACCGACTATCATATCTGAGACAGTAACTAACACTTCTGTTTCTCAGGCTAATATCACTGCACCTCAACCCAAGGTGAGAATTCCTATATTCAGCAGAATTTTTCGCACACCTTCAATGCAGCAGTAATCAAGTATTTTCACAAACCTACCGATCCTCAGGTATTGTCGCCAACAATCGCATCTAAGTAGAACAGGGTAAATAATTGAAGGTTTGTAGTGAGAACTTTAGTTCTAAAAAAAGGACTGAAGTCCTTACTACGAACTGAATTTTATGATTTTTACATTACTTAACATAGTTTGTTTTTTTCAAGTCGTTCTATTTATAGCAGGGAATAGGCTATAGCTGAAAAATTTTTTGGTGTTGAGCTTTTACAAAGGTATTTTAAGTAAATATACTACCTGATAGGGGCGCAGCATTGCTGTGCCCTTACATTTATAGTTAGATAGACGAAAATTACTACAAATTCATCAATCGGCATATCTAAATAATTTAGAGCTAGTTAATCATCCCATAGACATACTTTTTTATTCCATAATGGGTAATTTATTGGACTTGTATGAATAGTGAATAGGTTGCTGTGAATGAAATTAAAAATCAAAGCGATCGCCCTCACTGATATTTTTATTTTGCAGCCAAGAACTTGATATTTTTCTACCCACAGTTGTGAAGGCAATCGCTCAAAAGAAAGATGGAAGCACCCTAAGATTTGTGTCAACGTGATATTAGCAATAATTCCGAACACTTTGCTAGAGGAGAACTTAGGATGGTAGCTAGTTTAGATGATACGAAACGCAATGCTATTGCTGTGAAATTGGCAAGTATCAAAGCACTGCAACAATTGGTCATCGAAAATGAAAAACTGCTTTTGAATCAACAACTTGATGCCGAAATTGCCGATCGCATCCGCAACTTCATCAAAGATGATGAAAAAAACCTTGGTGTTTTAGAAACTGTAATTACTCAGTACGGAATTCAGGCCGAACCCAAAAAAAACTTGAGGGAATTTATTGAAAAAGCTCGCGAACTATTTAAGGGTTCTGAGCTAAGTCTATATGAAAAAGTATCCCAACACGAATTGCTGAAACATCAACTAGTTACAAGTGGCTTGATAGTTCATAAAGCCGCTCAAAAAGTTGGTGCTGATGTGATACTTGCTATTGGCCCTTTGAATACCGTTAACTTTGAAAACCGCGCTCACCAAGAGCAACTCAAAGGTATTCTAGAAATTCTGGGTGTCCGCGAACTAACTGGACAAGATGCAGATCAAGGAATTTGGGCACGTGTTCAAGATGCTTTAGCTGCGGTAAGTGGTGTAGTCGGTAGTGCTGTCACCCAAAGCAGTGACAAAAAGGATCTGAATATCCAAGATGTGATTCGCCTAGATCACAACAAGGTAAATACTCTGTTTACCGAACTATTACAAAGCAACAATCCACAAAAGATCCAAGAATACTTCGGTCAAATTTACAAGGATCTCACAGCCCATGCTGAAGCTGAAGAAGAAGTTGTCTATCCAAGAGTACGTTCTTTCTACGGTCAAGAAAACACCCAAGAACTGTATGATGAACAAGCTCATGCCAAGCAGGTATTAGAAGAAATTAAAGCTCTTAGCCCATCTTCACCTCAGTTTAAAGAGAAAGTAAAACAGCTGATGGATGCTATTGGCGACCATATTCGTCAAGAAGAAAGCACAATGTTTGCTGCAATTCGCAACAACTTGAGTACTGAGCAAAGCGAACAACTAGCCACTGAATTCAAAGCTGCAAAAACCCGGATTCAAAAAAAATTAGGCGTTGTTACTGAATCTAAAATTTAGTTAATAGATTCAAAAATGGAAAATATCGCTTAATAAATCTGACTTAATTGCAATACCAAATTGCTAGGTAAATAGCGTAACTCCTAACACATTGTGTTAGGAGTTTTTATTTATTAGATTGCTTGCATAAGTCGGGAAAAGGTGAAGGAGGGTGCATATTTATGTTTGGTATTTTCCCTTTCCCCTTTAACCTTTTCCCTTTTCCCACAAGACTACAAAAAGCAATGAGGGTAAGAGGTCTATTTTTGCCAATATTTATAAGCTGCATAAGCCATAGTCACAACCCCGGTGAGAATTGCAGACTCATCAACTTCAAATTGGGGATGGTGTAATGGGTGGTTAATAATTCTTTCTTTGTAGCCCACACCCAAGCGAAACATTGAGCCAGGGGCGTGTTCTAAATACGTGGAAAAATCTTCAGCACCCAAAGATGGTTCTGGTAAAACTTGGACGCGATCGCTACTCCAAGCTTCTTCTGCCGCTGATTGTAACAATTGTGTCAAAGTATAATCATTTTGGACGCTGGGTATACCCTGACAATAATTAACTTGATAGCTTGCTCCATAAGCATGGCAGACGCTAGCTACAATATTTTCGATCCAATTTGGCAGATGGGCACGGGTTTCGGGATGAAGCGATCGTACCGTTCCCAATAACTGTACTTTATCAGCAATCACATTGGGCGCTCTACCGCCATTAATCTTACCAATGCTCAATACCACAGGACGCAAGGGATTTTGTGTGCGGCTAATGGCTTGTTGCAATGCACTAATTACTTGAGCTGCAACCCAAATGGCATCAATCGCTTCATGGGGACGCGCCCCATGTCCAGATTCACCAATAATCAAAATTTCTAAATCATCAGCCGCCGCAGTCAAGGCCCCATAACGTACTCCAATGGAACCTGCGGGTATAGAAGGGAAAACATGAACCCCTAATATAGCTGAGACATTTTCCATCGCCCCATCTTTCACCATCCAGCTTGCACCTTGGGCAATTTCTTCGGCTGGCTGAAATAAAAACCGCACTTTACCACCCAATTCTTCTGCTATTTGGGCAAGTATCATTGCCGTTCCTAATCCCACTGTGGTGTGGACATCGTGACCGCAAGCGTGCATCACACCAGCTGCGTAAGAGGCATATTCCAAATCAGTGGCTTCTTGAATTGGCAAAGCATCCATATCGGTGCGAATTGCCAAAAAACCATCGCTTTGGTGACTATTTTGCACTTCGCCGATAACGCCTGTTTTACCGACCCCTTCTTGGACATGCAAACCACTGGAAGACAAAACACCAGCTACAAAGGCAGCTGTTTTGTATTCCTGACCGCTGAGTTCTGGGTGCGAGTGAATGTGGCGGCGAATTTCAATTAAGCGAGGTGCTAGTTTCGTTGCTAAGTCTTTAATACGAGTAAGCATCGATATCAATTTATCTACAGGCTTGCTTCCATGATAAAGAATTGTTAACAAACAGACCCGAAAATAAAAAACTCCACCCACAAGGGGATCGAGTTTTTAGACATGGGGAATAGAGGGTGGGAAGAGACAAGGGAAACAAGGGAGACAAGGACAACAGTCAACAGTCAACAGTCAACAGTCAACAACCACCAATAGTTATGCTTTTTGACCGTTCTATCGCCAATCTTCCCAGTTTTGGTTAAAAATCGATGTATCGGGGAAGGCAGTCGGGTTACCATTTTTCTGTAATAAGCGTTTGAGTGCTTCCAGCTGTGGTTCTGGTTTGGGTAAGTCGTCCACCAGTTGGTAAGGGGCGATGGCATTTTTGATGGCAAAGCTAGCAACGGTTCCCGCAGCTGCGCCAGCCGACCATTCAAAGGAATGTACTCGATAAGCAGCAGCAGCAATATGACTGGTAGCAATACTTTTACCTCCTACCAGCAAATTGTCGATTTTCTGGGGAATCATTGCTCTCAGGGCGATTTGGAAGGGGTAAGCTTGACCAGCACCGCGTCTTTCACCTGCACGTTCTGTGTTACCAGGGGCTTCTGGGGGACTGTTGGTCATGCAAGGATGAAAATCTATGGCGTAGTGACCAATACCCACTGCGTCCGGGAAGATGCTAGAACGAGTCCGGCGCATGACTTTGTCCGGTGAAATCTCTCCCGCAATTACAGATGTTGCTTCTAATCCTGCAAGTGCAGCTGTTAATTGCCGATACATATCTGCTGGCAGGGTCTTGCGGTAATATTCATCATTGTAATTTCGCCGAGAAATATCAATTTCCCAAATAGCAAAACCTCCTGGTTGTCCCCAACTAGGGCGGCCAATGATGCGGCGTCCTTCTCGCATGTAGGGATATTTCGATAAACCGTGTACTGTTCCCATTGGGGAATTTAACCCGGCCACAAAACGGTTATTAGTTCGCGGCTGCTTCACACCTTCCCCTAATTGTGAATCTGTAGTTCCAGCTACCAACCAATAATAATAAGAAAGGGCATTTTCTTCACCTCTGCGGAGGGTTTCTGTCCGCAGTCCTCCCATCCAACCACCAGGCTGCAACTGCCCAGTACCTTGTAACTGTTGGCGAGTATAAATTAAGTTATCCTTGGCTGTTCCGGGGCGATAGTCGTTACCCCAAGTCCAGTTTTGCATGGATATATCCCCTGATGTTGCCGCATTAAAACTTACACCACCGAATTTTGTCGGTTGTCCTTTATTGGGACTCCAGATGCGACGGTAGGTGAAAACTAAGTCAAAATTAGCCAGTCGTGTTAACTCATAGCTAAAATATGGTGAATATTGTAAATAAAATGGCGGCATTGTTTGGGGTTGCGGTTCCTTAGTTGCCTCCATTGCAAAGGTGTAGGTAAAGCCTTGAGTGCAATAAGGATCGTTGGTGGTGCTGGAGGCAGAAGGTTCCAGGTAAGAACGGGCATCAATGCCTAAGCGATAGGGAACATCAGCAAGGGCGATAATTTCCCCAGTTTCGCTAGCGTCTATAACATACCACTTGGGAGCATCTCCCTTAGTTTGTTTGGGAATGAAGCGAAGAATAGTTTTGGTAAATCGAGAAGAGTTATCGTAGCGGTAGGCGTCTTCAATGACTTGAGATAAAGTAAAGGTATTAAGGGGTGGTGCGCCTTTGGGTGGTTGATGTTGGATAGCGATCGCACCATTTATTAATTTACCATCAGCATTAATTTCTAAATCCTTGATTACCGTGTTGGGAAACCATTGCAGCTTGCCTTTGCCCTGCTTTTCAGCATCTTTGAGCATCTGAACCAAAATACTGTGGGCATCACGGGGAAGAAAACAAGAGTCACTAACCCAGCAATCACCAGGATTGAGTTTACCGTATTTACGCTCGATGCGGTTTCGTAATTCCAGATAACCGCGAGAATAGAATTGCTTTGCCCGTTGAGTTGGGCGTTCATCTAATGCAGATGTTCCTTGGGCAGAAATTTGTCCCCCCAGCCAGTCGGTAATTTCAGTTAGACAAACTGTTCGTCCTGCGAGTAACCCCTCATAAGCCGTAGCCACACCAGATAGTCCGCCACCCACAACTAAAATATCGCAATTGACACTTTTATCTGGGCTTCTCGGTGGTGTTGCCTTTGCCCCATCTGATGCAACCAAGCTAGGTACTAAATTTAAACCGAACAGCAATGTCAACCCATAAGCTAGTTTGTGTTTACATTTCATCGTTAAGTAAATTCCTTCAAAATCCTCTGTCATCTTGTAGACGGTAGCATCCAAGAAATGTAGATCACAAGTCTATTTTGGGGCGTGGGGAGATGTAGCTTTAGCTTCTGTTTCACGCTAGCGCTAGGGGGACAAAGTAGCAGAGAAGTGGGGAAAAGGGTAAGGGGTAAAGGGGAAAGGGCAAATAAAAACCCTTTTCCCGGTTGGTGAGCTTGTCGAACCATTAACCTTTTCCCTTTCCCCCCTCTTGCAAAAGAGAGGTCTTTTCTCCCTTGTTACCTTGTCCCACATCCCCACTACTTAAAAACTGGCCCCCGCACCCCACTGACACCAGATACTTTCCCCCCCTTGGTATTAGCTGCACAGCCTACGTAGTAACCACCAGCAAAATTTAAGCCAGTGTCAGTTCGCAAAAAGAAGGCACGATACAGCACATCTAATTCTTGTTCTTTAATAATGCCGGAATCATCAATGAAGGGTAAGGTTACTTTTTGGTGTTCTACTAAACGCTGGACTACTGCTAGAGTTTGATTTGCACGCAGTTCACGCACTAAATTAATCCACTTTTGCGCTCTTTGATAAGACCCAACAATCACACCTCTGGAGCCATAAGATTGGTCTGGTGTTAAAATTTTGATCACAGATTTTTGACGTTCGGGAATTTCTTCGAGCGTTTCAGATAACAATTTAATTTCTGGAATAATTGTTTGAGCAATTTCAAAATTCAACCCTGCCTGTTGCCAGATATTAGTCTGGCTAAAAATTGAAGCTAATCCTAACTTAGACATTAAAATATCGGGATGAGGTTCTATTTCTATTTGACCTTCTATCCAAGACTGCAAGAGCAATTGGAGATTAGCTTTTAGTGGTGAATCTGCTTCAGCTTCAATTTTCCAAGGGTCAAAGTAGCGGTGAAAATGCAGTTGATTTTGCTGTAAAAATTCTGGTTTTAGTTCGCCTAATAAATATACTTGTTCTGGTTTGCCAGACATTTCTTGTAGGAAAAATCGGGCATCGTAATAATCTAAATCTTTTTGAGTTAAGAGAACATGAATATTATCGCTAATGTGAGTACGATAGTGCTGGGCTAAGGTTAATTCACAACCCCATACTTTCTGAAAAAGTGTAATAATTCCCAAGCCACTGGGATTATGCTCGATTTCAAAAATTTGTGGTGTTCCTGCTACTGATGTAAAATCAACACGCATTAAACGTGGAATTTTACTAGCACCTACTTGGTTTAACTTTGTTTGAAGAGGTGTTTGATTAAAGGGCAACCATCTTTGTAGACCTAACTCCCAGGCTTTTGGTAATGTATCAATAAAATTTTGTAGAAAATTTATCAGGATGTCAATTTCACCATCAAGATACAAAGGTTTGGTACCAATGTTGAAGGAACAGTTACAATCTTCTTTGTATTTTTCAATAGCTTGAAATTTTGCGATCGCTTCCCTCTCATCTGTCAACCCAGATGCTCTCTGCAATTCGCTCCAATCCCCAGCACTAATCGAAGTATATCCTTTATTGGCTGACATTTATACCTTGTTCTTAAGTATATGGTTAACCTGAGTGTAAATGGATTTCAGTATTTTTGTCTATCAATTCTCAAACCAGCTATTTTGCGGTTGGATAACTCTATGATAGAAGCGATGGCTACGGTGGTGAAATATCACAAAAAATAACGAGGCTAATTGTGATGGCTGATGTGGTATCTGATTTTGTAACTGTGCTATCCCAGGCTGCGGCTGCGTATCGAGGAGAAAAAGCTACACGTCCTAGTGCTGAAATATTAGTTCAGGCGTTATTAGCAGCAGAAAAAACTGCCAAGCAACAACGCCTAAACTATGGGTTTGAGTCTCTTTTGGGAAAATGGCGACTTTGTTTTGCTACTGGTACAAAAAAAGTTCGGGAACGAGGAGGAATTGTATTAGGCAAGGGTTTATACGTGCCTAAATTTGTTACAATTCATATTTCCTTTAATGCAAATTTACAACAGAATTTAGATAAAGGTGAAATTGCTAATCAAGTTGAATTATTTCCTTTATTGTTAAAGCTGACTGGCCCAATACAATACCAGGGTAAGAAAAATTTGTTGGCGTTTGATTTTCACAATATGCTTATCAGTTTATTTGGTCGTGTTGTGTACAACAATAAAATTCGCTCTGGGAAAGTCGAGTCAGAAGATTTTT
Source organism: Nostoc sp. 2RC (assembly GCF_014222165.1). NCBI lineage: Bacteria > Bacillati > Cyanobacteriota > Cyanophyceae > Nostocales > Nostocaceae > Nostoc > Nostoc sp. 2RC. Next base: position 1,241 of record NZ_JACKZU010000201.1, on the reverse strand, counting down.
ATAGCCAGCCCATAGCTAAACTACCCTTCTTTGCTTTCTTTATTGTTACAGAAGATTTCATTGCAGCTCGTGGGCGTGGCGGAGGACTAGCACTTTGGATTCGAGAAAATTGATAAAATAGAAGTCAGGATTGAGAATTCAGAATTCAGAACTCAGAATTCAGAATTCAAAAGGTTGGAATGGGGCTGAGTTAAAATTTCTAAAAGCGATCGCTCGATAATTTCACTGACAAATTCATTGCCTTTCAAGTTAAGGTGAATGTGGTCGTGAAACAAACTTTTTACTTCAGAATTGGAATTAAATATCGGTAAAAAATCGATATATTGAATTTGTTGGGTTTGAGCAAAATCCTTCAAGCGCTGACGTGCTTTGATTTCATAATCGCGAGAACCTGGTTCGCCAATTTCTCGTAACAAGGGAGTCATGACCAACAAAAATTCGCTATGATTTTGGCGACTTAATTCTTGAATTTTACCAATAGCCTCCAGATTAATCCCGACGCGATCGCCCGCTTCATTATGAATTGCTTTCATCTCTGGAATTGGCTTTTGCTTCGTGAGATAACGCTGCCAAACTTCTATTAATGCCAAGGATGGTTTACTATCTGGATAGTTGCGATCGCGTCCCACTTGTAAAGAAGTAGGAGCAGTAGCAAATAAATCATCTGTATTAAGTAGTAATACTATTACCTGAGCATTAAAATTGCCAAATTTTTGTAAATAAGCTAATTCATTTCTCGGCCCCCAAGAATTAGCTGAAGCATTTAGCACTTCTACTTGCTGATAATTACTGTTAGTAGCTAATGCCAAGGAACGCATCATCAAGCTAGATATTGTATTATCTCGATCCGTCCACCAACCACCGTTAGCAATTGAATCGCCTAAAAGTAGGACTCGCAGTGTCGAAGGTGCAGGTATCTTAGCAATGGCATCACCACGCATAGAATACTGATTAATTTCAATGCGATTACCAAAACGACGGGTACGCTGATTAGGAGCCAATAGATAACCAATTTGCTCATCAGCAACATAAATCAGCGGATTACCAAACCCAAACAGCGATCGCAATCCGATCTCCAACACCACAACCACCACCAAAATTATAAACATTAATATTTTCAGCATTAATCATTAGTCCTTTGTTATTAGATATTGGGCATGGGGCATGGGGCATTGGGCACTTGTACTGAGCGTAGTCGTTGGCGCAGCCTCTCGCAGAGAAGTATTGGGCATTGGGCATTG
>NZ_JACKZU010000200.1:0-14798 GCF_014222165.1 Nostoc sp. 2RC | reverse complement strand
CGTGCTAGTTGCAGTACTTGTAATAGTACACAAATACTATGATTTAGCGATCGCCTGTGCCAGTTGCGTAAGTCCTGTTGGTATAGGAAATGTTGTTTGAAATTCATGGAACACCCTTGTAGCGAAGGCTTTTAATCTCAAGTAGCCCCAAATCTCAAATCCCAAATTGGTATTGGATTAAACTTATTTTTAAGAAAAATGAGCAATTTTCATCAACATGGAAAAGAAGATTCAACTCATCACAGAGAGAATCAACAATATGCCTCCTTAGTAGAACAACTGGATTTGATGATTCGGGCACGGTATCCCTTACTGTATCTGATTTGTGTGGAAGAAGAACCTGTGGAGGAAGTGCTGTTGCAAGTTGCATCGCTTTCTGTGCCAAAACGACAAATTTTATTTTGGGATATTGTGCGGGGTTGGAGTGACAATGGTGCAGATAAAGGTTCTGTGATGGCTGCATTAGCGCGCATTACTAAAGCTGACTCGCAAACAGCAGCAATGTTTGTGCTGCGAGATTTGCATCCATTTGTGAAAAACCCCACCACAGAGAAGAATGCGCCCATTATCAGGGAGTTAAGAAACTTGACGCGGGAGTTAAAGCGATCGCGTAAAACTATCATCACCACCAGTCACACTTTAGAACTTCCCGATGAACTACTGCAAGAGGTAACAGTGGTTGATTTTCCCTTACCCAGCGTTGGCGAAATCGATTATTTAATTCAACAGTTAGTGGTACCAGAAAAATTAAATGTTTCCGGTTTGGCGCGGGAACAATTAGTCAAAGCCTGTCAAGGTTTAAGCCGCACTCGCATTTCTAGAGTTTTGGCAAAAGCCTTAGCAGCCAAACAGCAGGTAAATGAGTCTGACATCGATGGCGTATTAGAAGAAAAAAAGCAAGCAGTCCGCCAAACTGGAATTTTAGAGTTTTTCACACCGCAAGAATCACTCAAACGAGTAGGAGGATTAGATCAACTCAAACAATGGGTACTGATGCGCCAAGATGCTTTTACCGAAGAAGCCAGACGCTACGGTATTCCTAATCCTAAGGGGATGTTGCTGGTGGGGATACAGGGAACAGGTAAATCTCTTTCAGCTAAAACCATCGCCCATGAATGGCGTTTACCCTTACTCAGGTTAGATTCCGGGCGTTTATTTGGCGGAATTGTTGGTGAAAGCGAAAGCCGTGTGCGCCAAATGATTCAATTAACCGAAGCAATGGCCCCTTGCGTTTTGTGGATTGATGAAATTGACAAAGCCTTTGGTAATATTACCAGTGGCATTGATGGGGATTCGGGGACATCGCGCCGGGTTTTTGGCAGTTTAATTACTTGGATGCAGGAGAAAACCAGCCCTGTATTTATTGTTGCCACTGCAAATAACGTGCAAATATTACCAGCCGAGTTGTTACGTAAAGGTCGATTTGATGAGATTTTCTTTTTGAATTTACCCACACAAACCGAACGTCAAGAGATTTTTAAAGTGCATTTGCAAAGGTTACGTCCCAACCGCCTGCGAGAATTTAATTTAGCTGTGTTAGCCAAACAAACTGCAAACTTCAGCGGTGCAGAAATTGAACAAGTAATTATTGATGCCATGCACCAAGCATTTTCCACAAGAATAGAAGGACAGCGACGAGACTTCAATACAGAAGATATTTTACAGGCTGTAGCGCAGACAGTACCACTAGCTGCGATCGCCCGCAATCAAATTGAAGCCTTAAAGCAATGGGCAGCCGAAGCAGGCGCAAGGCCAGCTTCCAATGATATTCAGTTAGTGGAGGAATTAAAGCACTATTCAACTCAACAAGGAATCGGGCCTTTAGAAGTTGATTAGAATAGAAAAACTATGTGTTTTCTGCTTCTTGTTTTTTAATCCAAAATCCAAAATCTAAAATCCAAAATTGGTATTATGTCTCATTTCACAACTATTAAAGTTCAAATCAAACGCGGTGAAATTCTTCATGAAGTGTTGCAAGAATTGGGTTATCAAGTGGAGTCTAACACCAATGTACGCGGATATCGAGGCGATACAACTCAAGCCGAGTATGTAATTCGTCAAAAAAACGGTTATGACTTGGGTTTTCGCCGCAATGGTGAAAATTACGAAATAGTTGCAGACTTTTGGGGAGCAAAAATTAATCAACAACAGTTTGTTAATTCCATTAGCCAAAAATATGCTCATAAAACCTTGATGGCAACAGTTCAAGAACAAGGTTTTAATGTTGAGGACGAAGAAGTATTAGCAGATGGAACCGTCCGAGTAGTTGTAGGACGTTGGGTGTAAAAACTTTGTAGGATGGGCATCTTGCCCGTACTAATATTCTCGCGGTTGATTGGGATTATCTGGTATCATTTTCTTCCTCGACGCTAATACCAGTGTGCCCATTTTAGGAAATGCGATCGCATTTATTTGGAATCGCATTTATATTTTATGGAACTCGCCATACTTGAATTAATTTCCTAGTGTAACTGACAATAGTCTGTCCATCTGGGCTAATAGCAACACTTGTTGCATAAGGAAGTTCAGCAAGCAATTCTTGTGTCTGTAAATTCCAGATATTAATATCACCGCCACACTTCACAAAGATTTTTCCATCTATACTGAATGTTAAAAAGCTCAATTCACCACTATTAGGAAATAATTTATGAATTTCCTTACCATTCCTCAAGTCCCATATTCTCAGGAGTCTTGGCAAATAATCATCACCAGTAATTAAAGTTTTTCCATTAGGACTAATTGCCAGCGATGCAATAGTAGAATTAAAGTCACTAGAATCATATCCTTTCAATGTGTCAATTTCACTTCCAGTTCTTAAATCCCAAATTTTAATAGTTTCATCTCGACTAGCACTTGCTAGGATATTTACATCTGCATTAATAGCGACAGAAGTTATAGTTTTTAAATGCCCCTTGAAAGTGTAAATATTTTTTTTTGTTGCTAAATCCCAGACTAGAATATTACCAGCTTCATTACCAATAGCTAAAATTTTGCCATCAGAACTCAAAGCAAGAGAAGTAATAATATTGCGCTTTCCGTCCTGCCACAATGGTTGTCCGCTAATAACATGACTTAATTGTTCAGTATTGAGATTCCAAATTTCAGTTCTAATGGTATTGTCATGCTGAGAACCACCGATCGCTAAAGTTTGAGCATCAGCACTAAAATTTAAATATTTTGGGTAATCTTTCATTCTCGTACCAAACTTTTTATAGATGGTGCGAATATTTTTTCCAGTATTCAAATCCCACTTTTTAAAGTCTATATAAGTTCCACCAACCATACTGCCATCGCTTTGAGGTTCTTCATAAGAACTACCGCCAGCATCGCAACACACTAGGGTTTTGCCATCAGGATGAATAGCGATCGCTGCATTATTCCTATTAAGTTCAATTGTATAAACACACTCAAAAAAACGATAGGGATTAAACTCTAATATTGCCTGCCTTACTTTTAATTCTGGAATATCTCGCAATAATTTATATGCTGCTAACTGTACCCGTCGTGATGGATCTTTTAAAGCTTGAATTACTAAATCCCAGCCTTCGTGTCTATGGTGAATGAGTTGCGAAAGTGCTAAAAGCCGGTAATCTGAATCACTACTAGCGAAACGCTGTTTTGCACCTTCAAATCCGCCTAAAACTACGCCATCAACTGGCGGAGGATTTTGCCCGCCAAGTACGGCATCATATTCTCTGGGTTGATTGGTATTATCTGGCATCAATTTTTACCTATGGCTAATACCAGTGTTCCCAAACTTAAGCTATTTTGCGGCGTTGCTGAATTGCAATATGAAATTCAAAAATTAACTCTTCTCAACTCTTACTCTCCGTGACTCTGCGGCTCTGCGTGAGTTAAATTCATATTCTCAATCAGCAACGCCTATTTTGCAGTTGGCTAATTTCTCTGCAAGGGCAGACAGGGTTCTGCAACCCGTCCAAAAGTCGCCTAACCCCCAACCAATAAATGCACCGCCACGGGGTAAGTTTCCCACCGGCGCACTCAAATCGAATTTCAAATCATTCCAATAACACCAACCACCTTGAGAAAACCATCCCACACCTTTACCAAAGCGACACCACGCTTCCCAGTCGGGATTTGATGTACCGCCAACGATTTGCCAGATATGAGTTTGGACAACAAAGCCAAAGTGTCCGTTGCTATATTTTTGCCAGAGAGTTTCAATGGTGCTTAAGTCTGCACAAGGGAATTTTTCGATGTCTGATGGATCTAAAAATCCTTGTGGTTGGCGATCGCACACGCCGAGCATTATACTAGCAGTCTCTAGGTCTGCATCTTTCCAGTTTCCGCAAGCGAGTAAATTTTGCAAACGACTGTAGTTTAAATCAACCGCAGAGATTAATGGTATTTCACTGTTTGGATGGGACTGCACTTTTGCTAATGCTTGTTGTCCCAGCAGTGACGATACTGTAGATTGCAACTTTTCCGAGTCAGTATTTACAATCTCAAACACCAACTTAGTACCAGCTTCGCCATACTTTAGGGCTTCTGCAACGGCGAGAATTTGTTGTTCTGGAGATGTGGCGCTGCTTAAACGTCGTTTAACACCTTCAATACCTCCTAAAACTACACCATCTTTTGGAGGTGGTAGTTGTCCGCCAAGCACAGCATCATATTCTCTTGGTTGATTGAGATTTTCTGACATTGCTGTTTTTATTTAGAAAATGCTTGCAATTTATCAATACAGCCTTGGTTGACTGCTTCTTTTAAAATATTTTTTGCTCCGCGTCGTTTAAAATAAAGTGCTGCATAATTACGTTGTATCTGCGTACCGTTGAACAGGTAATGTCGAATTCGGTCTTGACCTTGAGAAGTATCAACTAAGCCCAGTGTAAAGTCAACTAACTTGTAGGTGGCGCTAGTGCGGTCATTTTCTAGATTCTCCATTAGTGTATCGATATCGGACACTCCGCCAGCACGCGCCATCGCTACGAAAGCATCATATCTGTCAATTTTATGACTATAGTCTTGAAGTATTTCTTGTACTATAGGTTCTTGTCGAGAAGCTAGTAGTGAATAAGCTGCTTGGCGTACTTTCCATAATTTATCGTCTAACGCCCAGATTACCAATTCCAAACCTGCTTCGCCATACTTGAGTGCTTCTTCTAGTGCAGCGATTCTTTGTTCAATTACCGGATTTACCAAGCGTCTTTTAACACCTTCTAGTCCTCCTAATACTACAGCACCAGGAGGCGCTTTTTCTTGACCGCCAAGGACAGCATCATAAACTCTTGGGCGATTGGTATTTTCTTTCATCAGGTTTTTAATGTTGAGCCTACTACTTAGTATTCCCAATCACTGAGGTGAGGCGATCGCACTTTTTTCTACCCTTATGGCATTCTCCAGATTTTAATAGTCCCATCTACACTACCACTAATAAGAGTTTGCCCATCAGTGCTAATAGCGACAGAACTAACCGCAGCTGTATGTCCGTTGAAAATGGCTTTTCCCCGTCCTGTCTGTAAGTCCCATACTTTGATTGTGCTATCCCCGCAACTGCTAATCAAATTCTGCCCATCTGGAGTGATAGCAACACAAAAAATACTGCCGGAACGCGCATTTATGGTAAATTTTTCTTCTCCTGTACGCAAAACCCAAACTTTAATAGTGCTGTTGTTATCGCCACTAACCAAAGTTTCTCCATCCGGGCTAATTGCAATCGACAGAATAGCCTGAGAATGTGCTTTTAGGGTACGAATTAGTTCTCCTGTTTTTAAATTCCATATATCAATGCGATTGCTACCATTAGCATCAACAAGAATTTGTTTATTTGGTGTAATAGCGAGACGATTAAAATCCCCATAATGAGGTGGTTTCAGAATACGCAGTTGCTGTGGTTTTCGTAAGTCGCACACTACAATCATCCGTTGATAAGTAATGCTACAAGCAAGCAAGTGACTATCAGGACTAATAATAAAACTCTTAATTCCTCCTGACATAAACGAAAGCTTGATTCTGGCTGAAGACTCACCTTCGTTTGCATGAGTAGCAAAAGTGAGAATATCTTCGTGTGTACCTGTTTGTAAATTCCACAACTTTATTGTTTCTCGACAACTGGTAAAAACGCTTTGCCCATCATGACTAAAAACAACGGACTGAATATAATCTGAATGCCCAACTAGATTTTTTATAACAGAACCTGTTCTTAAATCCCAAAGTTTTGTGACTTCACCGTCTTTTTTCACCAAGCCACCACTACCACCACTAACAAATGTTTGTCCATTAGGACTAATAGCTACAGAGTTCACTTTAGAACTATGCCCCTCGTAACTATGAACTTGCTTTCCTGTTTGGATATTCCATATTTTGATAGTGCGATCGCTGCTACCACTAACTAATATTTGCCCATCATAACTAATAGCAATATCTTTAACCCATCCTATATGTCCTTCAAAGGTATGGATTTCTTGTTTAGTCTGTAAATCCCATACTTTAATAGTATTGTCGGCACTACCACTAATGAGAGTTTTTCCATCGGGGCTGAAGGTAAGAGATTTAACGGTGTTTGAATGTCCTGTCAAAATGGTAATTTCTTGTTTTGTTGACCAATTCCACAGCTTTATTGTTTGAGAACAAGCACTAGCTAAAGTATGCCCATCGGGGCTAAAAGCTAAAGATTTAGCCCCACCTAAACGTCTAGCAGGGAGGGTATAAAGTTCCTGTCCTGTCTGGAAACACCATAGCTTGAGAGTTGCATCAAAACTTTTACTAACAATAGTTTGTCCATCAGGGTGAAAAGTAACAGCACAAACATCATCTGAATGACCATTTAAGGTACGAAGTAAATTTCCTGTCTGCAAATTCCACACCTTAACAGTATTGTCTGCACCACCACTAATCAAAGTCCGGCCATCTGGGCTAATAGCGATCGCAAAAACTCCACCAGAGTGTGCTGTAATTGCTAAGAGTTCTTGTCTTGTCAGGATATCCCAAAGCTTAATCGTCTCATCATAACTACCGCTTGCGAGAATCCGCCCATTAGGGTGAATAGCAATAGAATTTACCCCTCTGGAATGTCCTTGCAAAGTATAAATTTCCTTTCTTTGTGATAAACTCCATAGTCGAATTGTGGTGTCAACACTGCAACTAAAAATGGTTTGGGCATCAGGGGTGATGACTACGGTATGAACATCATGTGTATGTCCGCTGATTGTTTGCAGACATTCAAAAAGTAGCCAAGGATTATATTCGCACAGTGCTTGTTTTACTCTTGCTTTTGTCCGATGCGGAAAAAGTAAATTTTCAGCGGTTTGCTGTACTTGTGGTGATACATCTGTTAAGGTTTGAATTAGTAATTCTAAACCTGCTTCCCCATACTTGAGAGCATCTTCTAGCACTGTAATTTTTTGTTGTAAAGATAGACTAGCTAAACGCTGTTTAACAGCATCTATCCCACCTAAAACAACGCCAGCAACAGGTGGTGTAACTTGGCCACCTAACACAGCATCATATTCTCTAGGTTGATTCTGATTTTCTGGCATTGCAATTTACCAAATTACGATTATTTTTTAAACGAACCGTCGAGGCGCAGAGGGCGCAGAGAGGAGATTATTTGAGTTTGGCGATCGCCCCTCTCTCCACTAACATTTTTCCTGTCAATAAATCTTTTACAGTTACTACTAATACCCGTTGTTCGTTGACTTCAAATTGTGCTTGTATTCTGTCTACTCCTGTTTGTCCTGGCGGTTCGAGATGGGCGACACATACTTGTTGATGATGAGTTTCTAATGAACGATAGCTATCTTGTTTTATTAACTGGCTACTCGTCATTCTGCCTTGAACATCGTAAGAAACTTCTGCTTGGGAAACTTCTGCAACTTCGCCAATATCAAGGCGAATTTCTCGCTGTCCTTCGGTGGCTACTTGTAAAGTTAAAGCTTCAGAACGCCCCCCTGGATACTTTGCTCCTTTTTCAATCAAAGTAAAATAAGAATAAGTTTTGCTGTGGGGTTCCCAAAGCCGAATCGCGTAACTGTGGCGCAGGTAATCATCAACTGCTGTCATTTCGCTTAATGCTAATGCGCCATGTGCCACAGCTTCAAAGGGTTTATCTAATTTAACTTTTTGTCTGCCGAAATAGGAAATTACTAGTTGTTGAATTGCCGGAATTTGGCAAGTACCGCCGACTAATAAAACCTGTTCGATGGCAGATTTAGCGATACCTTTGGAAAGGGCGATCGCTAATACTTCATCTATCGCTTGCCTTAACTGTTCTAATAATTGTTGATTTTCTAAAATTTCGCCTAAATCGTCCCGATGTAACTGCAATTCATGAGACATAAAATTTTCATCATCAAACCAAGCTTCTTTAGCCTCATCTGTTGTCGAAAGTTGAATTTTTACCTTTTCTGCTACTTCCAATAAATTCATAAAACCGATTTCTCCTACTTCAGCGCGGGAGGAACCTATTTTTTGCAGATAATGTTCGACAATCCAAGTATCGATATCTACACCGCCAATAAAAGCATCAGATTTAGCAAGAACTTCAGCGCGTACTGCTTGCTGTTCGGAAGCGACGCTGACAGTCCGTACTAAACTTAAATCCAACGTTCCGCCACCAAAATCGATTACCAAAACCACAGTACCAGGACGCTTAATGGCATAACCAAGGGCGGCGGCTGTTGATTCATCGACAATTTGCACTGCGGGAATATTTAGCTTATCGGCTAAATTGCGAAACCAATCAAGATATCGTTCAAATGCACCAACAGGAACCGTAAAGATTACGTGACTTGGCTGCAATTGCTGTTCAATTTGTTGCCAAATTTCTAACAGAAACAGTTCTGAAATAATCTCAGCACTATAACTATTACCATCCAAAAGTCGCGGAGGCGGCACAAAATCTGCTGCTAAATCCCGTTTGAAAGCCCGAAAACAGCGTTCCGGCTGGGCAAACCCCAAGCGTTTGGCACGTACAGATTCACCAAACAAAATGCTATTTTGCCCTTCCACAAACACCAAACTCGGCACAACGCTAACTTGTTCGCCCCCAACCTCAAACCGCCGCGACATCGAATCAAATCGCAACGTCCGCGGTTTTTGCGTAATCAAATCAGTCGTACAAACAACAGTATTGCTAGTACCAAAATCAATTATTACTGTAGTCATTAGTTATTGGTTATTAGTCATTGGACAAGAAGGCAATAGGCAATAGGCAATAGGCAATAGGCAATAGGCAATAGTCATTCTCTTCCTTGTCTCCCTTGTCTCCCAGTCCCCTCACTTACCGCCTCCTGGCAAACTCCGACTAACCTTAGCAGGGCAAAGAATTCTTCCTTGATGCTGATAGCCAACAAATCGAATGTAAACTAATTCACCTTCGGTAATATCAGCGTTGTCTGGTTGATGGAGTTGGGAATTATAAGGGACTTGTTGCCAAGGTTTGCCTATCTGTTCGTAACCCCATTTACTAAGAAGATTATCTAGAGGAGTAAACATCGAAAGCAGATTTTTCACGGGCAATTCTGGTTTAACACTCACCATTTGGTGAATGCTGGGATAGTTTGTCAGTAATGTCTGCAATTGCTCAAATGTGGAAGTGCGAAATTCTTCTGTTAGTTGTAGACGTTGCTGTTGCAATTCTTCATGAAGTCGCAACCCTTCTTGATGCAATGCGGCTTTTTCAGAAATAAGTTGCTGTATTTTTTGCTCTAATTCTAAGTATTTTTGTTGAGATGTTTGGAGTTCATCTTCTAGTAATTTAATTTGCGATCGCGCTAATCCTAACTTATCAATTCGCTTGTTTGGTTGAGAAGCGATCGCCGCGTTAATTGCTGGAATAATCAATAGTAACGCCAAAAATCCGATTGCGATCGCTAAAATACTTTCCAGAGAAAACATTCCGCTTCCCTGGATATCTGAGATGATGTCTGCAAGCATCTATATCTCTCCTATTGTTGTTTGAGAGACTGTTGTTCTGTTCCTGTCACGTTTTCTTCTCCCTCGTAATATTCAGGAAGCAGTTCTTGAGTTTCTACGTCTCCCAAAGCATCTTCAATTCCAGATGTTGTGCTGGTACAACTTGCGCCAGAAGCACCAATCACCGTTTCCGTAATTTTGCCATCTTTACCGATGCAGTACTCAATTTTTTGATACTCAGCCATAAGTAAAATATCTATATTCTCAAGGTTTTCAAGCGATACGCAGTTATTCCGTTGTATCACTTTTGCCAGTTAACTGCAATTACCATCTGGCACTAGCACAAACAAATAAATGTGTAAGGGCTTTACTAATTTACTAAAACAAATGTACTATTTTTGATGAGATTACACAAGCCCCAAAGAAACCGAGTCAAGATTATGAGTGTGTTATTTGTTACAAATTGTAGGCGATCGCAACTTGAGCGAGTTTGTAATCAAGTTTTTGGGAACCCTAATTAAGACTTGAAAGGTAAAGCAACATGACTGACAATCAAAATCAACCCAGAGATTATGATGCTGTACTTGGTGGACAATCGCCGCCTCCTATAGATGGAGTTGTTCTTGGAGGAATTGAGGGAATTAAGCGTTGTTTATCAAATCCTGTAGCTAATGTGCGAATTGCTGCACTTAGCGAAGCCTTGAAATATGGTGATGCAGGGTTGGATGTAGTGAGACAAGCGTTGCAAGATAAATCGAAATTAGTGCGGCGTTTTGCTTATCGACTATTAAAACAAAGAGTGGAACCGCAAGTTAAACAAGCTTTGCAAACATATAAACCTTGGAACTTGGAAGAAAGATTTGAGAAGTATCAAGAGTCTAACTTTACTCAATTTGCTAATCGGCAAGTTGTAGATTTTGAGAAAAATATAGGTATTGTTGAACCTGTTAATAAAGCTTACGCGCTCAGATATGAGTATGATAATGAAGAGGATTTACCGAGTCAAATTAGTAGGCTTTTGCAAGAACCTAATGCTGACAAATTAGAAGCTTTAGTTTTTGGTTTGTGGGCAGAAACTTATGAACGTGATTCAAGTGAGATTGTTCAAACTTTAGTTGATGCCAAAAAATATTTAACTAATCTCAAAGCTGTTTTTATTGGTGATATTGCTTATGATGAATGCGAAATTTCTTGGATTCAACAAAGTGATATAAGTCCTGTTTTACGAGCTTATCCCAAACTGGAAATTTTGCAAGTTCGTGGTGGCGACGGTTTACATTTTAGTCCACCAGTGCGACACGATCGCCTCAAAGCTTTAATTGTAGAAACTGGGGGATTAAGTCGGGATACCGTCGCACAAATTTGTAATATGAATCTGCCTGCATTGGAACATTTAGAATTATGGTTTGGCAGTGAAGATTACGGTGGAGACTGTTGGGTTGAAAATATACATCCGATTATTTTTGAAGATAAGTTTCCCAACTTAACTTATTTAGGGTTACGCAATAGTCAATTTACCGATGAAATAGTCAATGCTATTGTGACCTCTCCAATTATTAATTCTATCAGCGTACTTGACCTTTCGATGGGAACGTTGAGTGATGCGGGTGCTGAAGAGTTGCTGAATTGTGAGGCTATCAATTATCTTGACATTCTCAATGTTTCAGAAAGCTTTTTGTCTGAAGAAATGATTGAGAAATTATCTGGTTTGGATGTGCGTGTTTTGGCAAGTAATCAGAAACATGAAGATGATAATAGCTATATTCACAGTCGCTATTGTTCTGTAGCCGAGTAATTGCAGATTCTCAGTTTAGCGATCGCTATTACTCAGTCTCGGAATAAACTAAAGCCAAAATCACCATTTGTCAATCTATCAAAATAATGAACAATAATCCAAATCAACCTAGAGAATTTGATGTAGTGCTTGGTGGAGATGCACCACCTCCTGTTAGTGGTGTGGTTTTAGGAGGGATTGAGGGGGTAAAAAGTCGGTTGCAAAGTTCAGTTTTGGAGGTGCAAGTTGCTGCACTTTCTGAAGCTTTGAATTACGGGGATGAGGGTTTATATTTAGTCATTGAAGCGTTACATAATTCTGCAAATGAGGTAAAGCATTTTGCAGCACGGTTATTGAAACAAGGGGGAGGAGAGAAAGGGAAACAGGCGTTGTTAGATTATGATCCCTACCTTGCTTTCACCAAAATGACCGACTGGTTAGTTAAAGAATTTAATCGAGATGTAAATATTTCAAACCCTGAAATTACAGCTTACGCTCTAAATTTACAAATAGACTTGCAGGCTTTATATGCTAAAGTTAGAGCAATATTAAAATCTGAAACTGCTATATCTTTTATTGAGAGAGAGCGACGTTTCAGAGCAGAAGAACATCGTCTTGATAGAGAAGAAACGACCAAAAAATTTCAAATATTTATTAATAGCCCCCAGAGTAATCAAATCGAAGCTTTACATTGTTACTATCCTAGTCACTGTTTTATAGACATTTTTGTTAAAGCAAAAAAACGACTCAGGGATCTTACAGCATTATTTTGGGGCGATCCTCAAGATAACCCCTATAAAGACATCTCCAGGCATAAATTAACCAGGAATATGAGCCTCATTTTAGAAGCTTATCCAAACTTGGAAGTCCTTCACATACGTGGTAGAGCAGATGGAGATTACTACGCTCCTTTAGGTTCGTGCTTGTCATTTACTTCAGTTGAACATCGTTATCTTAAAACCTTAATTATTGAAACTAAATATTTACCAGAATCAACAGCTAGTGAAATTGTTAATTTGAATTTACCAAATCTAGAATATCTGGAACTATGGACAGGGAACGGGGTATTTGATGCAGTTAAGTTAATCCCAAAAATTTCTGAACATTTTCCGAAACTGAAATATTTAGGTATACGCAGTTGTGAATATGCTGATGAAGTCGCTAAAGCATTAGTAAGCTCTACTTTAATAGAACGCCTGAAAATTCTTGACCTTTCAATGGGAGAAATGACAAATCAAGGAGTGGAATATCTTTTAAATTGTCCTGCGGTGAACCAACTTCACACCCTTAATCTTTCTACGAACTACATTTCAAATACCGAAGTCTTAGACGAACTTTTATGTCGGGTAATTGTACAACCTCAAGATGGTAAATATGGTGGCCGTTATTCTGCCCTTCATGAATAAAAAATATATCAGAAAATGCTAAAATTCATCCTCATCGCCAACCCCGAAAACCGCCGTGTCGGTTTCCTCCAAGAAGCACTAACTCATTTCAACTTACCACCAGCCACGGTAGTAGCTTACGCAGACTTAATTTCCGGTAAACAAACTCTCGAACAATTCAACGCACCCAACACCATTATCCGCTTCGATTCTCCTGAAAAGAACTTTGATATCGATAAAGCCATCATCGCCGCAGGTTTCAATGTATCAGATAACGAACAACATCAACGCATCAGTCCTGGCGAAGCTATGGAATTAGAATTCGACAAAGGACGCATCCTTTACCCGCGACAGTGGTATTTAGGCTGGCGATATCTCCTGCAAAAATGGGAAACACTCTTTACTCCCCTCCTCGCTTGCGGGGAGGGGTTGGGGGTGGGGTACTTCATGAACCATCCGCAAGATATTGCTGTGATGTTTGACAAACCAGCCTGTCACGAAAGATTCAGCCATCACAATATCCCCGTTCTTCGTTCTCTAGGTAAAATTCACAATTACGAACATTTGCGCGAACAAATGCAAACGCAGGGAATAGAACGAGTATTCGTCAAACTTTCTCACGGTTCCGCTGCTTCTGGAGTTGTGGCTTATCGCGCAAATTCCCGTTTTGAATCAGCCATTACCACCGTCGAACGAGTGCGGGAAAATGGTGAAACTCTGCTTTACAACTCCCGAAAAATTAGCCACTACACCCGCCGCGAAGAAATCGCCGATATCATCAATATCTTGACAGCAGAAGGCGTACAAGTTGAAGAATGGCTACCCAAAGCGCATTTACAAGGATGCGGTTTTGATGTGCGTGTGGTGGTTATCAATGAGAAAGCACAGCATATCGTTGTTCGCCTTGGTAAAAGTCCGATGACAAATTTGCATTTAGGGAATGAACGAGGAGATACAGAGGAATTTTTAGCAAAAGTTGGTGCAGAAAATTGGGAGATGATGAAGCAAACTTGCGAACAAGCAGCAGCGTTATTTCCTAATAGTTTATATTGTGGAGTTGATTTACTGATTTTACCAGATTGGAAAAATCATGCAATTTTAGAAATTAATGCTTTTGGTGATTTACTACCAGGGATTTTATGGAATGGAATGGATACTTATACCAGTGAAGTTAAGGCGATTTTGGCAAGATAAATGTAGGGTGCGACTATAAATTAGGATGAACCAAAATGAACAACAATTCAAATCAACCGGGAGAATTTGACGCAGTACTTGGTGGAGAAGCGCCACCTCCTGTTAGTGCTGTGGTATTAGGAGGAATTGAGGGGGTAAAAAATCGGTTGCAAAGTTCAGTTGTGGAGGTGCAAGTTGCTGCACTTTCGGAAGCTTTTAATTACGGAGATGTGGGTTTGGATTTAGTAATTGACGCTTTGAAAAATTCTTCACAACAGGTAAAGCGTATCGTGGCAATGTTCTTAAGAGAAAGGGGAGGAGAAAAGGGAAAGCAAGCATTATTGGCTGTTAACCCTTGGTTATTTTTTACAAAAATAGATAATTACAATTTTGAAGATTTTAAACCTGATATTGGGATTACATCTTGGTTTAATACTGCTTACGCAGTGGATTTTAAAAGTTTAAATTTGCTATTAAAAGATTTAAAAATAAATAAAATTGAAGCTTTAATTTGCGAAATATGGGGTTATTACAATAACTACGACACATATTTTTTTAATTTTATAAATACGATTTCTGATAATTAT
>NZ_JACKZU010000001.1:0-133698 GCF_014222165.1 Nostoc sp. 2RC | reverse complement strand
GACTTGAAGGTACTTTCGGCTTACATCGAGGTCAGTGAAGATGATATGAAAAACGCGATCGCCACTTTATGACAATCCACCCAACGCCGAATAACCTTAGGACAGTAATCACTAACGCGATCGCCATAAAACCAACTTGGGCGATCGCGTTTTTCATGCCTTGCTACTAGAATTGCCGTATCACACGGCAATACAGGATTTTGAACATGAATAAAGGGGGGCGAACTAGCACCACCTGGGGGACGGGCAGCACTTGGCGCAGCACAGAATTTAAAACGATTAGAGTACCCGTTGCTCTAGCTGATGAAATCATAGAATATGCCAAGGCGTTAGACGCTGGTATTGCCGTATCACACGGCAATACAGCCGATTTGGTTCTAGCGCTGCTCGACCGCTACATTGAATACAAACGGCTCAATTACCACCCTAACCAGAACTCAAAACAACTCGACACCAGCACCCGCGCCTGGGATGAGCTACGGAAATTTCAAAAACTGGTGCGAGAGAATCCGCAAGCACTAGGCATTTACGATACTTGCGAGTAGTACTGTTGCGAGTTATAATGTCAGGCTTTTGCTAGCTGGTGAGGCCAGTAGGGTTTTGCTAGTCGCTTTTTACGATCGCCAGATTTAAGCCAGATGCCATCAGATCTAATGTCAGTAATGGTGGCGAAGCTTTCCGCGTGCTTGCCAACCAGAATTACTACCTCATCCCCCACCTCAAAGTCGTGCCTTGGGGACTGCTCACAGCATTGCAAGTCCGTGAACCGTAAACCAAGAGTGCCTCGCCCTGGAACTTTGCAAGTGACCTCCGACATCTGATCAAAAATCAGGAATGCTGTTACTTCTCGCTTGAATGACAAGCTCCAATAGACACCTTTCTCTTGAAGCAGTGGCAGTAGGGGTAATTCTGACTTTGTTTCTGAGGGGGAGGGGTGATCGTCGCTAACGACGATCACCCCACGATCACCCCCACGATCACCCCTGACAATATTGTCTGGCAAGGCTTCTGGCGATTGGTGATCGTGATGCTGCGAAAAGGGCTGATTATTTTTTTCTAATTCAGATTTTTTTTCTAGCGATTTTTTTGTACTTAGACGATCACCTTCGGCTGTATCGCTTGCCGTGTCTTGATTGATGGGGTGATCGTGGGGTGATCGTGGGGTGATCGAGTATTCTACGATACTTTGCACTGAATCATACTCTAACTCAGTGGTGGTAATGCTTTCAGCGATTTCGCAGTGGCGATCGGGGGTGATCGGGGGGTGATCGTCGCTCGATGGGGGGTGATCGGGGGCGATCGCCACAGACTCAAGGACTAAGAAATAGTTAGTTGCATATCCTTCTCTGCGCTCGAATGAAATTAGCCCATCGGCGGCCAGTCCGTTTAAGCAGTTGCGAATATGCCCGTCTGAGTAGCCCAGTCTGTGAGCCAGTTCTTTAGATGTGAACCTGATGTTCCGGTTTTTGCTGAAGAAGTCTAAAAGTGCATCCTTGGCTGACTGTTCCGAGACGTTCGACCCCTGGTCTGGTTCTTCTCCCAGGAAAGTGAAGCTGACATCTTCGGGGTTGAAGTACATCCGGTATTTTTTCCCCGAAGACCTGGAGCGTGATTTGTTGATTTCTAAAAGGCGATCGTAAGGTGTGGCAGTCTGGCTGTTGTCCTTGGTCAGCGTCCAGACTTCCGAAACTGCATTTCTAATGGCAGTCGTACCGCGCACGCCGCCTTCGCGATTGGTGTGGTGGATTATCAAAAAAGTGGTTTTATGTTGGGTCGCTAGCCCAGTCATCTGCAATATGGGGCGGGCGTACTCCATCTGAGACTCTTGGTAGATGGAATACCTGTTGGCGGTTGAGAGCGAATCAAGCACCACAAAGTCCGGTTGAAACTCTTGTAAATCCTGAATCAGCGCTGGCATATTTTCAGCGCTCCAGCCAAAGCGGGTTCTAACATATTTACCGATGTCGTCTTCAGAGTAGCCAAGGGATTCTAGGGCTTGCATCATATCACCTGGGCTTTCATCACCTTGGTAATAGAGAATTTTTCGTTTTTCGCCTGTGGCAATAAATTTACCGAATTGAGTGCCTTGAATCATTACTTTGGCGATACCGTAAGCAAATTTGGTTTTACCAACTCCGCCATCTGCTGCTAGTAAAATCGTGGTACTTTTTGGTACTAATCCATTGACTAGCCACTCTCGAACTGTAGAACCTGCTAACTCTTTTAGCTCTTCGTAGGTGAGCAACTTACTACATTCTCCAATCAGGCTTTGTAGATAGAAATGTTCGAGAAACTTTGTATTACGCGAACACTCTTTGGCTAGTTTTTCCAGTTTAAAAAATCTCAGTGACGGCTTTGCTATTTTGGTATAAATGTTCGTCAATTCTTTTAACAGTTGGTCGTGTTCCCATAGCTCATGCTCGTCTTTTGTTGCCGCGACTGGTGTGTCAATTACTGCTTTGATTTCATTGTTGACCGTTGCAAGAATATCGACCAAATCCTGTTCTTCTTCATACCCTAGCTGTATCAGTCTGTAGCCCTTTCTTATGACTTCACGGTGTTTATGTTTTTTGATTATTGTGTATGCATGATGGTCGATATTCACTGCACTAACACTTCTATCAAAGAGAGTAGCTAGTTTATTTCTGCCACCAATTCTTTCTAACGAACCATGCTCTAAAAGCCAACCAGCAACATGTATTATTTCTGTTGGTTGACCTTTTTTGTGGAGATTCAGGCACGCTTTATAAATGTCTTGATGTGCCCCAATAAAAAAATGCTCTGGCTTTAATCTGTCTTTAACTCGGCAGATTGCATCAGGGTCTAATAAGATACCACCTAGCACTGCTTCTTCCGCGTCAATATTGCTTGGTAACGGTTTACCTTCATTGATTTTGAAGTCTAATTCTTCGGTGTAGGAATAGGGGATTGCTATCATTTTTCTACCCCCTTCTCGCTTGTTTTTGTGTTAAAATAAGCGCTAGTGAAGGCACTAGAATCTATCTGAATATCTGGAATATTCTTGGCTTTACTGCTACTATTCATCTCATTATTTGTTGTTGTTTTTACGGATTCGCTCACTGCCGAAAATGCTAGTGAGCGTTTTCTTTGGCTGCATTTCTTAGATTAAGGTTTCATGGCGACTCACTAACTAACCCATCGAAATCGAATGATGGACTTGGCTTTACTCAGGAGCGGATTTGTTCGGTGGCCCAAAATGATCTGGCAATTCATCAGGTGTAATTTCCAGGATTCTCAGGAGAATTTTGTACTGCACAGGAGTGAGTTTGGGCACAGCTCTACCTCTTTCCCAATTAGCCACAGTGTTTTCTGTGACTCCTAGCTCTTCAGCAAGTTCTTTTTGGGTGATGTGTCGAAGCGTCCTGAGTCTCATAAGGGGTGATAAGGGCTTTTTTGACATCTTAACCTAAATTAATTTAGCCTTAACAGGTTGTGCTTTTCCCAAAATTGATTTAGGCTAGAGAGGTCAAACCCTAAAGCAATTTGGGGAACAAAGACAAAAAAAAGTACAGGTGCTACAGAACTAGCGCCCTAAAAGTAGTGCCTGACTTTTCCTTAGTGTCTCACTCACGCTTAAAGCTGCAATAAGACCCACTTCCCCGCATACCAATATGCGGAAATTGTGGAGCTGTGCAGCACACCCTGTACCTGATGCCCAATGCCCGATACCCAATACCCCAAAACAAACAGAGATAGCAGCCTGTTGGCACTGAGCCGAGGAAAGATCTGCTAGGGGTGATGACTAATAACTCATAACTAATGACTGATGACCGATAACCAACTCCCAAACAGACAGAGATAGCAGCCTGTAGCTAATGAAGCGGTGTAAAGACCTGCTGGGGGAGTCAATGACCAGATTGAAAATGCCAACACAACATTATGTCCAAAAAAGCAAACATCATTCAGCAAAACAAACGCCGCAAGAAACGTGGACTCAAGCCACGCCGCTCTGGCTGGTTTTTGTCGGTCATGCTCGTGCCTTCCCTTGAAAGGAGTCAACCGAACGCACAAGCAGTACCTTATCCGGTGGCGACTTCAAACATTGAGGTGAATCATGACTGAGCATCCCAGGATTCGCTGCATCCCTCACATATCCCAATATGCCGACCCTGTGGAATTCCATAAGATTCTCGGCGAACTAGACGAGAAAAAACCCGACTGTCCCCACAACGTCGATGCAGCTGAAACCTTAGCCAAACCCCCAGAGAGACGTGGCTGGCAGCAAGTGTACGTTGACGCCGCGGAGCAATGGGAGGAATAGGCAAATGGAAAAGCAATTGACGCCAAGACAATTACTTGAAGCTAGGGACTGGATCAAAGACTGCTGTCCGTGGAGAGACTTGCCCGATCCAGAATGTGTAGATGATCTAAGCGACGAGGAGGTTGTCAAAGGAGTTGAAAAGCATTTTTCTGGTGGGCTTAGACAATTCGCGATTGAAACGGAAGGGTTGGAATAGACAAAGGCGATCGTTCCTGGGAGGGTGCGATCGCCAAAAAGCAATAGTTTATGAATCGAAAATAAATCGAAAATAAGGAGATTTTACCCCAAAAATGTCGAAACCACTAGGTCACTACACTAGTTACACCCCAGGAGACGGCTCCTACCTAGAATCGCTTCAAGAAAGCTACGGCAGCATGTTCGAGAAAATCAGTCGGAGAGAGAAGCTTTTTCTGATTTCTGGACTTGCATCGCATCTGTGCGTCCTTGAACCTGGCGAAACCCGCGACGAAATTTACAAACTCAGCGTGCAATTGCAAATACAACTCGAAGAATCCGACCAGAAAGGGCTTCTCGAAGCGCTGATAGCCCAAGTTCGCCATGAGTAGCAGTAAAGAAAGCTCTCAAACCCTTTGCTATCAATGCTTTCGCAAAAGGTACCGTTTTCAACAGCAACACTTGACACGAGGTTTAGTGGCGTTTAAGCCCCACCATACCCCAGCTGCGATCCTAGTATGCACAGACTCAAACCCCACTTAAGACCGCGCATCATACCCTTACGCAACCACTATGGAAACACTAGAAGCCACAACTAATGGCACTAAAGCCGGACTAAAAGCCGACGATAAACCAAAAAAACAAGCAGACAAGCCTAAACGTCACCTGCCATCACTGCCAAGCGCTATTTCAGCCGCAGACATGAACCAGGTTGAGTATTCCGGACTTGCAGATAGAACAGCCGTCGAATGGTCGTCCTTGCAAAACTACGAGATGTTCAGCCTTTCAGCGGATGGATCATTTCCAATGATGAAGGTCAGTCGTAGCAAAGCCGTCCGGCTAGCCGATCGCCAGGTGATGATGGTCGGTTCCGGACGCTGTTTTCGCGTCTCATTGTCAAATCACCCGACACAAAACAAGCCCCAGTCATGACCTGGAGCTTGTTCGACGGTGACTTAACACCGTCTCTACCTAACCAAAATTTACCATGAGTACTCGACCACTAACACCCAAAGAACAAAAAGTAATTGAGCAATTTGAATCAGCCCGCCCTGGGCTGGGCGAAATTGCCGAAAGGAACATCCGCAACAACGACAAAACCGGCTGGGCTGACATCATAGCCGATACCCCAGAAGAAGAATTGGTAATTAGTGAAGGTTCCGCCGCGAATTCGTTCATATACAGGAAAATTGGCGGATGACAGAAATGAAGGAATTGATTATTTTCGTTCTCACCATAGCAGGACTACTCATCGGCATCATTGCGTTTTACAAACAACAGCAAGCCAATGAGCCTTTCTACCTCAAAATCGAGGTGCAGTATGGCAAATGACTTGGTCGATATCAAAGTTACAGCCCCGCCCAGGAATGCTTCAACATCTGTAACCTGGGTAGAAATGCATCTACCGGATGCCAAAACCCTACTGCGTTACTGTACTTGGGGAGTAGGCAGGTTATGTTTTTCTGTGTCCTTATTCACCGTCAGCATTGCCCGGAATGCTTTTAAATTCGGCGTTTGGGTGTGTGATGGCGTTGAAGCTGGGGTCAAGCGCTTGCTGAAAGTGTACGACGCTCTCCCCTACGCTGGAACGCCCATCACTCAAGTGATTGAAGCAAGCGCGGCTGTCGTTGAGGAGCCGCTAGAAATAATCACCGATATCATCAGTGCCATTGACGGCAAGCAGGTGATGATCATCGGGGAAATGGGAACAGGGAAAAGCACTCTGGCTCAATACCTTGCTTACACCGTTGGCGGTCGCGTTCGCGTCTACGAATGTGAGGGAACGCCAACAGACTGGCAAGGTCTTGAGGTGATTGGCAAAGGCGAGAACTGGTCAGCGATTGAGTTGGGAATGTCTGAAGACCTGGAAGACTTGAGTAACCAGTTGAAGCTGCGTAACGAAAAGGGTGACGCTGCTTTAGTTGGTACTGAGCGGGTAATCATCGCGGAAGAGTACCCCGAACTAGTTTCAAAGGTTGCCAGTAGCAGCGAATGGCTCGAACGCCACGCCCGCAGAGGTCGCAAAGCCCGACGTTTTACCATATTGCTGTCCCAGTACGACCGTGTAGCAGCCTGGGGACTGGAGGGCAAGAGCGATTTAGCCGATGCCTTCTTCCGTATTCGCCTGGGCAAAAAGGCTCAAGCCCATGCCAAAAGCTTGAAAAATGAACAGCTTGTCAACTGGTTAAAACAAAACCAGAGTCACTGTTTACTCGACGATCAGCCGCTAAAACTCCCCCCATACCGTGAGATGAAAGCCGCAACAGTTCGTAATGGTTCGACCATATTCCAACCATACACAGACAACGCGATCGCGCCCCAAAAATCGGCTGAAAATGCCCTCGAACCCGTTTCAGAGACGGGTTTTGAGGAAAATTGTTCGGATAATGACCGGGTACTTTGGCGGCTAATTCAGCGGTTTGGAGAGGGAAAAAGCGATAGCGCGATCGTGACTGAGGTGATGGGCTTCACTGGCAAGCGGTACGGTGAGGGTGTGGCGCTCCTGGAGCGGTTAAGGAAGCAGTTCGGAGGATAACCAAATGAGTAATTTTCGACTCACGTTCACTGCCACGAATGAGTACTCAGAGGAAAGTCTTGAGATGAGCAAGGTTGAATTGCAGGCGCACTTCCCTAAGCAGACGGAAATGCTTGAAAATTCACCGTGCAGCACCGTTGCACTACCAAATAGAAAAGGAGATTGCACAGTCATTATTGAAAAGCTGAATAGCTAAATCAAAAGCGATCGCGTGAACGGTGCGCGATCGTCCTTCCTGTATCTACATTTTGGAAATAGACAGTGACCAATATTCCTGAGCCTGTGTGGACAAAAGAACTAAACAAATTTGTGTTGAGAGAATACCCAAAGCTACCTAATTTTCTAAATTGTTCAATCGCATATTTTAATGAAGAAAACTCCGAAGAGTTTTATTTTTCGTTTGGTAGTTGGGGTATGGATAGAGAAGAAATTACAGAAGAAATGTGTTTGTTGTGCTGTCAAGCATTGTTAGACGCAGATGCTAATGTTTCTTTTTGCTCTTTTAAATCCGATCTAGAATACGCCCAAAATTATTTTTATGAGATTGAATCTGATTCTGAAGAATCATGAAATGAGGTGGTTAAATGTTTGGTTTTGACGGTGAAGTTAAAGGTTTTCAATCTGTTGTTGAGAGAATTTCGTCCAACTATTCCAACATAAAACTTGACCATAAAGAAGTCAGGGCATACGCACGATGTATGTTGATAATCCTACCCGAATTAGATATTAATTCCAGGTTTAAACCCGAAATCCAAACTTTGCTTGCAGTGATTTCTGCCAGTGGCTTACCTCACTATGACCGTTCTTTTTTAGCTTCAAGAATATTGGAATTGTTAAAGGATGACGCTTTTTTGAAGTCATCAAATAATGAATCCAATGTTTTTGAACCTGATAATTTCTAACCGCCTGATGAGCCGGACTGACTCGCTGGCGAAACGTGATCGAGAAGTGCGATCGCGTCGCGGACTGGAGTCCAACCCAGACGTACAGCACATACACACAGTGGCTTAGGGCTTTTACCGTGAAACAAGCTTATGGCTTTTAGCATTTCATAAGCTCGGCTGCCGTGACTGTGCTGTCCCCCCTGTGTCGCCGCAGTTCGCGCTGCGGTATTGCCTTGAGAGTGAATTAGGCTGTTTGGGCCTTCGGGTGATTCGCAGGCAGACATCAGGGACATAACGACTGAACCACCCAGGAGTAACTGAATGATTAAAATTTTGGGACTTGATGTGAGCAAGTCCTCCGTTTCGGCTTGCCTGCTAACGTCCAAGCCCAACCAACCACGTCAATTTTATTATGAATGTCCGTTTTACCGCTTTAGCGCCAATACCGAAGGAATCAAAGCCTTGTTGGAGCTAAAGGCGGACATTGCACTGATTGAGCCAACTGGCTCGAACTACAGCAAACTCTGGGGTACTCATTTGGCTCGTGCCGGGGTAGAAGTGCGGTTGGTCGGTCACAAGGAACTAAAAAATTATCGAGCAAACCACTTGGGACTTCCAGATAAGGATGATGATGCCGATTCTCTGGCGCTGGCCTGTTATTACTTTGATTACCACACTGATCTACGGCGATTTGTCCAAATTCGTGACCAAGTAGTTGTCAAAATTCGTGAACTGGTTTTAAGACTAGCTCACCTCAATCGGGTGCAGTCGCCGATCATCAACAGGGCAAGACAGGATTTAGCTTGGCAGTTTCCAGAGGTGGCGCAAGTGCAATCTAAACGCAGTGAATCAGGTGAAGTGCCTTTACTATGGGGTTGGCTAGCTGGTGAAAGAAAATCCACGCGCTATGATCGTCTTTACGCTCAAACGGCTGGCTTGGGGATTACAGACACAGTTCGCCAACATGCGAAACGTGTTTGCAATCTCCAGCGCGAAGAACATGCAATTGAACAGGAGTTACGGCAACTGCTTGCTGATTCCCGGTTTGAACCTTACCGTAGAGTTTTTAAAAGATTTGGCTTTGGCGATCGGCTTTCTTCTGTGCTGATATCCCAGATTTTCCCCATCGAGGGATTCTTGGATGCAGATGGTAAACCAGAGGTGAAGATACGCCAGGGGCGAAACTCCAAAAAGCCCACTAAACGGCATCTCTCGCTGCGGAGATTTCAGAAAGCTTTGGGGGCTGCTCCATCACTGGTGGCATCGGGTGACAGTAAGAAAACTAAAGTTGTTGGCGGTTCTGACTTGTGTCGTAAAGCTTTGTGGCAGTGGGTTTACACTCGCATTGAGCCGCGGCGATCGCGTCTTAAAAATGATATTGGTCAGCAATTGGGGAGTCAACTCGATGCCGAGAAAGCCGCTGGTCGTCCCGCAAAGTTGATTAGAAACCGAATTGCAGCCAAAGCAGCACGGCTACTGTTTAGAGAATTAGTTAAAAGTTTGACATGAGGAAATGGAGATTATGTCCGTTCAGTACTACAAACTAAAAGGAAAAACCCCCGTTGCTGTTAATTCCTTTATGGACTGGAATTCATGGATGGCTTCAGCGACCTTTGCTGAAACTACAGTTATGTTCAACGAGTTTAAAGATTGTTTGATTTCAACTAGGTTTGTAGGCATAAATTTGAACCCTGGCATCTGCAACTCTGGGTCTAAGCCGATGGTGTTTGAAACTTTGGTCATGGGTGGGGTAATGGATGGAAGAAGAAACTTCTACCCCACCTGGGATGACGCAGTGCAGGGACATCTCAAAATATGTACTCAAGTTTTTAAATTACTAGAGTGAAATGCTGGAAACAGAAAACGAGTTGGGAGATATGACAGAACACATGCTGATGGCAGTTGGGACTCGATATGGCAAAAGCAGTGTAGAGTACGGTATGGCGGGAGGAGTTCCTAAAAAAAAGCGTCGTAAGGGACTAAGAGGCGAGTCGCCAACTTTCAAGGCTGATGAATCGTCATTTGTTGCTAGCGTACAGAGCAAGAATGGAAAAGAAACAGCAACAACAAGTTAGGATGTGGGCTATTAGCTGTATGAATCTAGATGTAGAGAGGTTGCAATGCAACGTCTCTACAAGGATTTTGATATTACACCAAATCCACTGAACCTGTGTATCCTTTGAGAATTCCCAAAGAAGCACCACATGAATTAATTAGTGTGTCATTGCCGATGCGGGTGAAGCTGGCGTTTAAGCCACTGACATTTAAGCGATCGCTGCAAGTAAAATTATAGATAATAGCAAAACCACTGCTTCCCAAAATTACTGTATCTGTTCCTTCACCCAAATAAACGTTATCATTCCCCCCGCCTTTTACCTCTACAGATGAATCAAACAGCTTTGTATCTTGACTTAAAGGTTGCGGTAAACAAACCGTTCCGCCTTTGAGATTGATGACATTATTACCACTTCCCACTCGGATAGTATCATCACCGGAACCGGCAAAAATTAAATTATCACCAGAACCAGATTGAATCATGCTATTAGTATCATTGGTAATAATTGTATCGTTGCCATCACCTGCATAAATTTTGGTAGAACTTAAGCCGGGAATACCAACAGCAACAATAAAATCTTGACCATCGCCTGTTCTAATTGTAGTTTCACCATAGGGAACAACAGCAATTTGATTGTCACCATCTCCAGCGATAATGCTTTGGTCATAAGATGGCGAACCGCTATCAAATATATAAGTCAATATTGAAACTTCACTGGTGATTACGTCATTTCCTGAGCCTGTTCTAATTCTGGCATCTCCGGCTCCTAAAAAAATTAAGTTGTTGCCTTTTCCCGCATCAATTGTTCGGTTGGCAAATCCACTTAAAGAAAAAATATCGTCTCCCGCTCCTGCCGAGGCAACTAATTTAGGAATTGCTGCTAAGCCAATGATATGATTATCAGCATCGAGCAGATAATTTCCACCATAATCATCTAAAAAGTTGTTTCCACTGCCTAAACGAATTGTGTGATTACCTGCTCCTAAACTGACGTAATCATCTCCTGTGCCAGTATAAACAATTGCTTCAAAATCATTGGTTTGGCAAGGTAAGGAGCTAGTTTGTAAAATCTCACCACTAAAAATGCTACTTTCAAAATTCAATGTTAAGTCTACTTTTCTTCCTAATAAAATAACATCATTGCCATCTCGCGTATTGAGGATATTATTGTTACCTTCAACAACAAACCAGTCTGAATTGTTAGTACCGTTAATTCTTTGATTAGTATCTTGAATCAATTGTTGAGCATAGGTAATGCCGCGAAAAATTTGGTTTGTCATACAAAATACAGATTAATGAAGCGCAAATTTATGTAGATGAGCCATTATTCTCAATAATTAGATAAAATCCGGTAAATTTACCAGAATTTTTCTGATACCCTTTGTTTATCAGGCTGCGCCAAATATGAGATTTTTTCAGAAAATTTCCCTATTCCCTATTGCCTGTTCCCTGTTCCCTTTTAATCTTTTATAACCCTGTTGCCTATTGCCTATTGCCTCTTGCCTGCCTATACAGATCGGTTCATTAATCAAATGGGATTGCTATAGAACCAAAATTTTAACTCAAGGTGACTATCTAGACATTTTGGGAACTATATAAAAGTAAATCTGATTAGCAACTTGCAATTCCCACCAATGAAGACTCGCTACTTTAGCAGAAACAAGGCGCTACCATTACAAATTTTTCTTGTTGTTCCCTTTGCAATGCAAATTTTTGCCGCAGTGAGTTTAGTGGGTTATTTGTCCTTTAAAAATGGACAAAGGGCTGTTAATGATTTAGCAGAACAGTTGATAGATCGTACTAGTGGCGTAGTGGATGAACACCTCAAGTCTTATCTTGCCATTCCCCAAACCCTGAATCAGATTAATGCAGATGCTATCCGCAGAGGAATATTAGATGTGCGCGATCGCCAAACTGTTGGTAAGTATTTCTGGGATCAAATCCAAGCCTATGACCTGACTTATATTGGTATTGGATTAACAACGGGTGAAGGAGTAGGTGCTGCTCGTTATGATGGCAAAACCATTACCATTGATGATTGGACAGCTAAGCCTCCTAACAATGTTTACACTTATGCTACTGACAATCAAGGCAATCGAACTCAAGTAAATGCCCGTTGGAATTGGAAAAATTCCCAGCAACCTTGGTACACCCAACCAATAGCCGCCGGTAAACCCATTTGGACAAAGATTTTAGTTGAAAACTTTCCCACAGGCCCCTACATCGTCACCTCTGCAAGTCGTCCGATTTATGATTCGCAAAATCGCTTGCTAGGAATGATTGCTTGCGATATTCATCTGCTAAAACTCAGCGATTTTTTACGTAGTTTGGATATTAGTCAATCTGGACGGGTGTTCCTTTTGGAACGAGATGGTAGATTAATCGCCACTTCTGGCACAGAAAAGCCTTTTACTTTTATTAATCAAAAGGCTGAGAGATTGCGGGCTGTGGACAGCACTGACCCCATAATACAGACTGTTGCTAAACACTTACAAACTTCTAATGGGTTTAAGTCCATTACCAAAGACACAGATTATAGGCTGGAGTTACAAGGAAAAAATTATTTTGTAGATATTACACCTTGGCGTGACGAGTATGGTTTAGATTGGCTATTGGTGGTGAGTGTGCCAGAAAACGCATTTATGGCGCAAATTAACGCCAACACCCAAACCGCCATCACCCTTTGTTTTGCTGCATTAATCGTTGCTTCAGCTATCGGTATCTTTACCTCCCATTGGATTGTACGCCCGATTCTACGTCTAAATCGGGCAAGTAAGGCAATGGCTTCTGGTAATTTAGCTCAAACAGTAGAAACTAGCCCCATTCAAGAACTCAATACCCTGTCTAACTCATTTAATTACATGGCAGGGCAATTGCATGAATCGTTTACAGCTTTAGAAAAAACCAAAGACGAACTAGAAGACAGGGTACAAGAACGTACTACTGAACTCAAAAATACATTAGAGGAATTACAGCGCACTCAATCTCAAATAATTCAAACTGAAAAAATGTCCAGTCTGGGACAACTAGTTGCTGGAGTCGCACACGAAATCAATAATCCAGTGAATTTTATTCATGGCAACCTCATCCATGTGGAACAATATACCCAGGATTTATTGGCAATTTTGCAATTGTATCAGCAGCACAATTCTAATGCTGCTCCAGAAATTCAAATTGCTGCCGAAGAAATGGATTTGGAGTTTTTGCTGCAAGACTTACCCAAAGTTTTGTCTTCCATGAAAGTAGGCACCGATCGCATTCGCCAAATTGTACTTTCTCTGCGAAACTTCTCCCGCATGGACGAAGCGGAATTTAAACGCGTCGATATTCATGAAGGTATTGACAGTACTTTGATGATTCTGCAACATCGCCTCAAAGGTAAACCACAACAACCTGAAATTGAAGTCATCAAAGACTACGGCAATTTACCTTTAGTAGAATGCTATGCCGGACAACTAAATCAGGTGTTTATGAATATTTTAGTGAATGCCATTGATGCCTTAGAAGAAAATCATGTTCAAAGGAATCATCAGCAAAGCCAGGATAATTCTCATCAAATTATCATTCGTACATCAGTGATAAATTCAACGTGGATAAAAATAGCGATCGCTGATAACGGAGTTGGTATTTCTCAAGAATTGCAGCAACGAATATTCGATCCCTTTTTCACTACTAAACCCATTGGCAAAGGAACTGGAATGGGTATGTCTATTAGCTACCAAATTATTACAGAACAACATGGCGGCAAACTAGAGTGTTGCTCAACTTTAGGAAAAGGAACTGAGTTTATCATTCAAATCCCTGTACGCAGAAAACCTCAAACAGCAAGTTGAATTGGTAATTCATATTCGTAAAAGCTACTTAAAATTTTCTTTTTTCATCAGCAATATCTCCTTCAAAAGGTTGAACCCCGCTAGCTGGATAATCATCATCCTTGGGTGCAAAAATTCTGCTAACAGCAGTTAATATGTAGTTGATGATTTTTCCGAAAAATTCTTGAATTGAGTTGGAAAATTCCCGTATTTTTGTAGAAAATGTCATAAATTAATTCCTTGCTCAGACGTTTTCCATTTAACTTTCCCGTCAACAGTCAACAATCAACACTCAACAACCACCACAATTGATTATGCTTTTTTAGCGCCCATTATTTTATACTTGCAAGCATCATACTTTATATACAATCAAAATAAATTATCTCTACTCCAAGAGTGAGTTTTGTGAGTAATTTAGTCAAAAGTATTAGTAATAATTTCCCTCCAAAGAAAGAATAAACTACCAAGGATGATAGCCAGAATTAGGTAGTTTAATCTAATGATTTGACAATAGTCAGTACTCTATCTGCCTCCGTTTGTGATGTGCGGGGGTCTTTTGCTATGAACAAGCAGGCTGGGAAAATTTTTGATCGCCATAAATCACAGGCATCAGTAGCAAGTTTTTTTACTTTTACTGCCGTGTCTGCTCCCTTGGCAATCTCTTTGATTGCTAATCCAGTGTTGGCTCAATCATCGAATGCTAATGTTAATACTTCTTTTCCGGTTCCGCAATCCATTCCTAGTGGAACACAAGTGCGGATTAATGGTACAACCAGCATGGAAAAGATTAATCAAGCATTAGCGCAGGAGTTTCAAAGCAAGTATCCTAATACAAATGTCACCACTGCATATGATGGAACAGATGCGTCTTTGAAAGCATTGCCAAATGGACAGATTGATTTAGCGGCCATTGGTCGTTCGTTAACTGACTCGGAGAAAGCCCAAGGGCTTGCAAGTATTCCCATTACTCGGAATAAAATTGCGGTAATTGTCGGCAAGGATAATCCATATATCAACAATTTGACTTCTGAACAATTTGCTCAAATCTTTCGGGGTGATGTTAATGACTGGTCACAAGTAGGGGGTTCTGCCCACAGAATTCGCTTGATCGATCGCCCAGAAAATAGCGACTTGCGGCAAGCATTCCAAAATTATCCTGTTTTTCAAAAAGCTCCTTTTAAAACAGGTAAAAATGCCATTCAAGTTTCCGCAGACAGTACAGAAGCGGTGGTCAAAGAATTAGGGACAGATGGTATTGGATATGCGATCGCCGACGGGGTAATCAATAATCCCAATGTAAAAATTGTGGCACTACATAATGTTTTGCCCACCGATGCCCGTTATCCCTTTTCTCAACCTTTGGCTTATGCCTACGATAAATTTAATCCAAGTCCCGCCGCCACGGCATTTTTAGGCTTTGCTACTGCACCGGCTAATAGGGGAATCATTGAACAAGCCAGGGTGAACAATGCCAACCAAACAGCATCCACGCCTACAGGAGCAATTCCTCCCACCACTGGAACTGTAACACAACCCCAACGTGAATCTTCATGGTGGTGGTTATTGCTGATTCCTTTACTAGGTGGATTATTATGGTGGTTAAGTCGGCGTAACGCTAGTTTAACCCCCACTGGAGTTGCCACACCTGTTTTAGGAAGTGCCCAAACCTCAGAGAATCGTATCGTCTTCACACCTCGAAGTTGCAGAGATGGCTATGTTTACTGGGAAGTTTCCAATCAAGTAAAAGAAGATTTGCAACGGCAAGGTGGACGTGGTTTGAAGTTGCGTCTTTATGATGTCACTAATATTGACGACATAGACCGGCAAACACCACATAGCATGAAGGAATTTGATGTAAATGGACAAGCGCGAGATATTCACCTGCCCATCGAGCTAGATAACCGGGATTATGTTGTTGAGCTTGGTTGTTTGAGCAACAATAATCACTGGTTAAACATTGCTCGTTCGGCTAAAGTGCGAGTTCCTGCTTGCCAACCCGTTGGCGTTATCCCTACAGTGGCAAGTGGTGTTGCGGCTGCTTCTTTAGGGGACAATAACTCCATAACTACAAAAGATGAAGGTCGTGTAATTTTAGTACCTCGTAACTCCCAAGATGTCTATGCTTATTGGGAAATTTCCGAAGCACGCAAGGCAGAACTGCAACGCCAGGGGGGAAGACAGTTGGCGCTTCGTCTTTATGACAGTACAGGCATAGATTTGGAACGGCGGAGTGCCCAGAATTTTCGGCAGTTTGAGTGTGACGAATCAACACAAGATTTACACATTCCCATTGCCCAAAGCGAT
Source organism: Nostoc sp. 2RC (assembly GCF_014222165.1). NCBI lineage: Bacteria > Bacillati > Cyanobacteriota > Cyanophyceae > Nostocales > Nostocaceae > Nostoc > Nostoc sp. 2RC. The sequence continues at coordinate 117,650 of NZ_JACKZU010000001.1, read as the reverse complement.
CGCGACTATATGGCAGAATTAGGATACATTACTGCCAATGGACATTGGCTAAAAGTGGCTGAGTCAGCACCGATAAAAGTTTCATCCACTGTTAGAGAAGGTAGTGCAGTCACATCCTCTGATGGGGCAACTAACTTGTCACACTTGGAACGGAGCGATCGCACATCTAACCCAATTGTTGATGTCAGAAATAGAGTTAACGAAACCATCGCAGAAACTACACCTATGGTAGGAGGCTTGGGAGCCACTGCTCACTCATTTTTAGGCAGAAAACAAGGTGATGGCTTACAAACACCTTTAAGGGATGGCTCGACGCTCAAAAGAGATTGCCGGATTATCCTAGTACCTCGCAACACGAGGGATGCTTATGCCTACTGGGAAATTGCAGATGAGTACAAAGCAGCTGCCCGCATACAAGGCGGACGCAGATTTGTCCTGCGAATTCACGATGTCACAAATTTAGACATTGAGCATCAGTCGCCCCATAGTACTCAAGAATATCCATGCAATGAACGCGAACAAGACAAACACGTGGCCATTCCAGCAAGCGATCGCGATTATCTTGCAGAAATAGGTTATTACACAGATGATGGCCGCTGGCTAAGTATTATTCGCTCCTTTGACGTTCACATACCATCCAATAAGCTGTTGAGCATTTAATCAGCAGTCATCCGCCGATTATATCAAGTCATGAATTTTAAATAAGAGAGGAATTAATCATGGGACTTTTTTTTGAGGTTCTCAGTGCCATTAATAATCCCAATCAACGCGGAAATGTTACTCAGTTAGAGTCAATTATCAACTCAATTCAACAAGTGGCAACTAGTCGAGGCATTCAACCATCTCAAATGCAAAATATTATGTCAGTTGTGGGTAATATGCTTCGTCCAGTACTTAGGCAGCAGCAGTCATTACCGGATGGAAATCAGTTACAAAATTTGATTAGTCAAGCTGCTAGTACTAGCACCAGTGGAGTGGGAATGCAATCTTTACTCTCACCTCAATTGCAGCAGCAAATTGTTCAAACAGTTTCCCAAACAACGAGAATCAGCCCGAATGTAATTGACGCTATTTTGCCCACAATAATTTCAGCTGTACAAAGTATGCTCAGTATGGGTTCTACTAGCGGTGGATCTGTAAATTCAAATTCTATTTTGCATACTTTTTTAGATAGCGATCGCGATGGCGACACCGACTTAAGTGACGTTCTGAGATTTGGCGATCGTTTTCTTCATCCATAATATAGATACTGGGTTGCGATAGTTATGATTCCCACAGCCATTGCACCCCATCCCTTAATCCCCTCCCCTTGCTAAGGGCAGGGGAGACAAAGCGTAGCTTTGGCTTTTTGGGGTTTTTCGAGTTTAATAAGTAATCAAGCGGATATCATATTATTTTTTTGCTTATTTGAGAAATCATATTTTTTTGAATCTACCAATGCTTAGAGCTAATTTGTAAACGCAATCTAAAGGATGCTCGAATTATTACTAGGTCTGAGTTTCAGCCCATTGACTGTTAACTGTGAACCGTCAACAGTCAACAATCAACGATCTTCCATAGAATATTTTTTTACTTGAAAGTCCCTTATCAATTGTGAAGTTATTTTGCTGGTAATATAATATACGAAGTTTAATCGTTAACAGGTTATACAGTTGAACAGATAGTTACAACTAATAATCTTATTTGTTAATAAACTTATGCAGATAAATCAAGTCATTGAAACCTACGATCGCGGTGCGGTGGATTATGACGCAATCATGAAGCGTTACTGGCACATTGAACGCGAACCGCTAATTGCTTCCTTACAGCTTCAGCCAGGACACACCGTACTCGATGCTGCGGTGGGAACTGGTCTTAATCTTAGTGCTTATCCCCAAGGAGTACATGTTGTCGGTGTGGATCTTTCTCATAAGATGATCGATGAAGCACGTAAAAAAACTGTATCCGCAGACATCACCTTCAAGGTGTCGGATATCTGCAATTTAGATTTTCCTGATAATAACTTTGATGCAGCAGCATCGGGATTTACCCTGTGTGTTGTTGACGATCCCGTTCGTGCTTTGGAAGAAATTTTACGAGTTACCAAACCTGGTGCTTTAATTGCCATTCTTGATTATTGTAAATCACGAGATCCAGAGATTGGAAAATGGCAAGAATTAATATCTGATGCAGCCTCACAACTAGGTTTTCCCACTGATAAAATCAAGTGGAATGCATTGATGGATTATGACGAATTAATTTACAACAGTAAGCTGAACATTGAAGTGCTGGTAGATAATCGCATAGACAGTCCCAACCCATTTTCATGTGGTTGTCAATTACTATTGAAAAATTCCAAAGTTTAGAAACTATTTATAACGTAAATCTTAACTAGATGCGTTACGGCTGAACGCCTAACACACCGCCATACAAGATGGTGTGTTAGGCGCTGAGTTCATATTTTTCTTAACGGGGAACAGGGAACTCTTAACAGACTTTGCTGTTGCCTGTTGCCCGTTCCCTGTTCCCTCTCCCGAAGGGAGTTGACAATTCTATACCTGTAAAAGAATTCGTGCTGCAATACCAGTCACATGATGAAGTGCATCTAGAAGTCTAGTTTCGTTTTCAGGTTTTTCTAATTCTTTATTCAAGGAATTAATACTTGCTTTTAAATCTGATTGAAGCCTTTCGATTTGACCACCAATTTTTTCCAAGATAGCATTCTCTATCTTAGCTATAGCGACAATTAAATCTCCTCTAGCTTGCACAAAAGATTTTGCTAAACACAAGTTGGTTTCTGATGTGCAAATCAATATAACTTCTTCAAGAGAACCAAGCTTGAATTCAACATCTCTGAGTTCTTCAAGTAGTTCTTCTCTAAGAATATCAATTGGTTTTAGGCGTTCCGGAATAAAAGTAGACATTTTTTCGATCCTCACAAATTACAATTATTAATGCTTAAAGGTAAGTTGATAGTACTTACACATTAACAGGAAATTCCAAATGTGGATGAGTTTCAAAACCATATCTGTCGTAGGGGTTTAACATTGCTAAACCCAAACTGATTAGCTGATATATACCTTGAATATTCTTATCTAGCTAAAAGAACGATTCTTGAGACAATACCGATTACCCGCTCTATAGTTTGCAAAACTGTGATGGTGTTTTCTAATTTTGCTAGCTCTTTTTTTAAGTTAGCAATGCCTGATTCTAAGTCTCCATTAAGTTTTTCAAGTCGTTCTGCAATACTGCCTATTGATGCATCTTGTAGCTTTCGTTTGCAAAGTATATAATCTTTTCTCGCTTCAAGATATCTTTTCCATTTAACTTCATTTTTATCAATTTCAAATTCTTTTTTAAATTTTAAGAATGTTCTAACAGAATCTAAATCTACTTGTGTTTCTTCTAATTCTCTCAGCCGATTGTTTCTGATGTTATCTACATTAGTTAGACGACTAATAATTATACTTGTCATATTTACTCCTTGGTTTTTAATGTTTCAATTACAGACAAAAGATCTTCAATGTCTGTTAGTAATGCGTTAATTCGTCCACTACTAGACCGACCCTCTACAAAATCTTGAAATATGTTTTGAAAATCTCCCAGTGCTTGACTTGCATTTTCAAGTTCTGCGGCAGTGAGTTCTTGAGTTAATAGTTCTCTGCGAGTAGCTATCCATGTATCTTCATCAGCGATGGGTGTGGGTTGGAGCAATGGGTTAATCACAAGTCTTAGTTCTTGTCTATCTTGAATTCCCTTTAAATCACCTTTAATTTGAGTACTCAGAACATTGAGTAACTCTTGCTGTGTCTTTAATTCAAGCATAATAGTCTGATTGCGTTTTTGCAGTTCTTCTTTAAGAGCGCCCCGAATCTTAGAACTGACGATTAGTTTTCCTATACCTTGAAAAACCTCTTTATTTTCTATTAAGTTGCTTTCTCGTAAGGTCTGACCTATTGTATTTAAATTATCTACTACCCCTCCAATAGCAGTTTGTGTTCGCTCAGGAGCATCAGACCCAGCTAAGTCCTGTAGTAATTTAAAATACTTACTCAGCAAGCTGTTGTGTTTTTTGAGCCGATTAATTAAGTCAATTCTATTACTATCTGAATCTGAAAATTCATTGTAATCATCAGATGTTTGATTACTTTCTCTATCTTGTAATAAAAGTTCTTCAGAGCTTTCGTCAATTCGAGTTACAACAGCTAGATCTAATAGTTGGTTGAGAGCTTTGGAATAATTAGTTCCTGCTTGTGCTAGTTTTTTATATTCGTCAGTGGAACGACAAGCACTCAAACAAGTTGTGGCTATTGCTACAGCAATTATTATTGGAAAGTGAATTTTATTTTTCATCTATTGTTTTCAAAGTTGCCCAAAAATTATCGCATCAAATGTATTTTTTGATTGAAAAATAGTAAGATAGATTAAATTATCCATTTTTTAAATTCAGAAAATTTTGTCGAATCCACAATCTAAATATGCGTTTTAAAAGCCACTTTGTTAAGGGTTTTCCAATAAATATCCGGACATTCAGCTTAATAAAACTCCATAATTTAGATAAACGAGAACCATTATTTTTCATATCAAGCGGTTCTAGTCTGTCATTGATTAGATCGACCAAAGATTCTAAACGGAAGCTTAACTGATTTACAATTTCTTGACGTGTTTCTATGTCAACCTCTGCCATTAACCTTCGTAATTCTGCAATTTGATCTCGTTTGATGGCGTCATTATCTTGTAGTTGTTCTCCTTTTGGTGAACGAGGTTTTGCTAATTGGCTTAACTCTTTTTTTGCTTCATCCCAAGTATTTAAATTTTTATCGTTAACCTTACAATTAACTATCCACTCAAGAGGTGGCATTTTATTAAGTTCAAGGTTGAGTAAATCTTGGAGTTGACTCTTCGCTTGAAGATTGGACAGTTCAAATTGAGTGCGTTCCCGACCAATGTTGTAATCATAAGCCCGGAATTTCTTTTCAAGAAATCCAGCAAAGGCTGAGAAGACATCGCCAATTAACTCAAAATCATTAGCTGTAATGGAAAATACTGGAGCATCCATTTCTTCCATAATCCAATCTTGGAAGCGAGACTGGTGAAAAATTGAACTCAGCAATGCAATTCCTGTTACCAAGAGATCGTTATCTTTTTTGATAAAAGGATTTTCGGGTAATTGGCGTTGACCTGGTGCAATATAAAGGTAATATCTTTTATCAGATAAATCTTGATTTTGATCGATGCGATCCACGAGGAGCTTAGCCATACCAATAGGCTCATTTTCAAAAACTCCACCATCTGTGTACAGATACTCCTCATTACGATCGCGACGCTTACCAAATCCACCAAAACGTCGAATTTTCCGAAGTTTAAAAGCGAAGGGAAATGCACCAGATGATAGACCGGCTTCGCGTAACTCACTCCAGTTAGTATCTCTAAGTTTTTTCCATTCTATTGACTCGCGTCCTGTTCTTGGATCTCTTATTGTCTCTCGATCTATTTCATCAAGCGTCACATTCCCAAATCCATCGCGACGAGCTAGACACACAAATTGATCCTTATAACGGGTATATGCAAACTTTAGTGTTCCTTCTTTTCGGCCTTCACGAGCGTAATCAGTTGTAAGAGGGAAAGTATAGCCAGACAAGTTGGACATAGCTATACCAACATAAATCTCAGACGCAGCAGCCGGATGCTTTTGGTTGATTTGAACACGATCTTGCAGATATTTATTCCCAATTTTTTCAACAACTGCTGTTTGTAAAAGTGAGTATTTTTGATCTTCTTTTTCAACTTTAATTAATTCCCGAATATCAACTTCATCAACCCATGCATTGTAGAGTGGATTATTATATGGTTTTCGTAAAGACTGGTCTGGACGAAAGGGTGCAGGCTGATCGCCACAAAGAAGATGTTGGACTAAAATACAAGCCGTCATCCCACCCGCCGAAGCACCTGTAATTACATCAATTTCAATGCGTTCTTCATGATTTTTTATATCTTCGTTATGTCTGGCGATCGCTTCCAAAATTTCATACATAACGCCAGCTTCATAACTGCCAAGTGATACTGCTCCACTGATAACAACGGCAAGCTTTTTGGGCATTAATTTCCCTCACTTCATGTCTAAAAATTTAGAATAAACGGAATTTTTTTGTATAAATGCTTTTTTTGGGCGGTTTTTTAATACTTTTCCGTAGATTTCCTGATTGTATCAGCAATTATTTTTTTAACAACTACAAATGTATTAAAAAATATTACATAAGTGGAAATTAAATTTTAGAATTTTTTTATATCTCTGGACATAGAAAAATAAGATGCCGCTCTGGAACTTATTTGCCAACAAGCATAGATAAATCAGGTTTAAAATATTCTCTAATGAAATAAATAAAAAGAGTCTTGGGTTACTACATCCAAAAAAGCTGCTTTAGTAGATGTAAAATATAGCTAGAGGTAATTTAATAAAGTAAAAATAAATAAAGTTTTCTTGACAAATGAACACTTTTCAGAATCAAGACAGTATTATTCTTAATAAAAAACAAAAAATATACATCAAAGTCATCAAAATTTTTAATTTATGAAATTGTGGTGCGTTGCATTTGAGAACAAGACACCACAATCTACATCATTTAGTTTTACAAATTGTTTTTAAACAATTCTAAAACATGTTGCCAAGCATCAGGAGCAGCTTCAGGATTGTAACTTGGATGTTGTTCCATAAATGGGTACTTGTCTTTGAAAAATCCGGCAAAAAATCCATGTCCGGCATCGTATCTAAATACACGATGATTGATTTGATGTTTTTTTAATTCTGCTTCAATTTGCTCGGTTTCCTCCTGAGAAATAAATGTATCTCTTGTACCGAAAAAGGCATAAATAGTACCTTGAATTTGTGAAGTGCGATTAATAGTTGGAGTTTCTTCACCATAACTAGAAGTGGTAATTCCAGCACCGTAAAATGAAGCTGTAGCTTTGATATCCGGGAAAGTTGCAGCGATGTAAGCAACATGACCACCAAAACAAAAACCAACGACACCAATGGCATCATGTTTAACATTGGGTAAAGTTTTTAAGTAGGCGATCGCCGCTTGAATATCACTTAAGATATCTTGATACTTTACTTGTTGATAGTATTCCAATCCCAGCCGATAGGCTTCTGGACTAAATCCAACATCTTCGGCACTAAGATCGGCTGCAAAACCAGGAGCAATCCTTTGATACATCGCGGGAGCTATTACTACATAACCTTGTTTAGCAATTAATTCAGTGATGTCTCGAATGTTATTGTTGATGCCAAAAATTTCTGGAAAAACGATAACGGCGGCAAAGGTTCCTTCATGTGCTGGTTGAGCTAAGTAAGCATCGATTTCTAAGTTATTGTTAGGTATTTTGACTTTTGCGGTGTTAATTTCGATGTTTGTGATTTCTACCATCTTTTTTCCGGTTATTTGATACCAACTTTTCTATTTTGGCTGTTTTTTGACACGAATGATAAACTGGCATTGCATTTAAGTTAGAAATGTTTTGGTGTTGATTGTTGACTGATGACGGTTGACAATTGACAGTATGAGTGAGTGTATAATTTAAAAGTTTAATAATCTGCAACAAGCTAATTTTTTCCGTTTACACAGCAACCACAAGCTAGACGGTCGTATGATAAATCACACAACCAAGGCCTGAAAATATTTCTTTCTCAGTCAACAGTCAACAGTCAACAGTCAACACTGAATTTATAACTTTTGAATAGACAGCATCTCGAACTTCTGGATGATACTAAGGGTTTTTGATTTGTGCGACCTTACAAAGGTAAGCATAAAGACTCAATATTAACAAGCACAAAAAAACTATGCCAGATCAAACATTTAGAGCAAACATACCAGAAGTTGACCCAACGGAGATTGAAGATACTCGAACTGCGATCGCCGACGAACATCGTTCATTTTTAGAAAAAGTCATGGTGAAAGGTGGGTTTGCAGACATATATGACGCCAGAGACTTTACCGAAGTTGTGTTTCGCGTCATGCGTGACTTGATGACAACAGAAGCAAGCGATCGCGTCGAGGGAGAACTGCATAAAGAAGCCGTATCTACCGATGAAAAAGCACTCCAGTTTGATATTGCCGATCTTTGGAAAGATACCAATCCAATTGTGGGATTTTTAAGCCGAGTTCGTCCACCCTGGCAAGGCCCTGGAATTTTCAAAATCGATTCCGATCGCTTTTTGTTCCGAGTTGCTAATGAAGGGGGCAAACCAGAAACAGTTGACCGAGAACAGGCAGTAAAAGCGGTATTTTCTGCCACCAAAGACGAACTTTCCCAAGAAAGAATAGAAGAAATTGCTAGTTGGCTACCTGATTATATACGTCAGCTTTGGGAACAAGCTTAATTACAAGTGTGAAAAAGTCAAGTCTGTTTGCAGTTGACGATAATTGCAAACAGACTTTTTATATAAATCACTCCGCAGACTTCACCGTTTGATTTGCCACCAAGCGTGGTTTCTTTCGTTCTGACTTACGCGTTCCACCAGCCATACCATATTCATCACTATTTTTGCCATAGCGAGACGCAACACTCAGCAGCATGTGTTCAGAATAATCATTCAACACACGTTCAGCTTCTTCTAATGCATTCTGCGTTTTATCTATCATCGTTCGTGCTTGATTATGGGCGGCTAGCTTTTCTCGCAAATCCTGAATCATAGTATTGTAACTAGTTATTGATAACCCATTACCAAAATCTAGGTCAGGCTTAATCGCCTGCATTCCTTCAATCCGTCGTTCAGCTTTCGTCAGTGCAACTGAGTTTCGTCTGCGTTGCGGCATAAAGTTTTCCTTTTTGGATTAATTTATAAAGAACGCTAATGTTCCTTGGCACTGAGTTCTTTATATACCACTAAATTACGCAATTAGCAGATGCACCAGCCTGAGTAAAGCTACATAATTTATAGAACATTCACAATACAGCATAAATACGGTTATATTTGCTGAAATTTTTGAATATTAAGGGATTTACGAATTGAAAACTTGATTTAGAAGTCCAAAACTTGATTTACAAGTCCAAAACTTGATTTACAAGTCCAAAACTTGATTTAGAAGTCCAAAACTTGATTTAGAAATCCAAAACTTGATTTAGAAGTCCAAAACTTGATTTAGAAATCCAAAACTTGATTTAGAAGTCCAAAACTTGATTTAGAAGTCCAAAACTTGATTTACGAACAAGCTGTTGCACAGCACACCCTAAATTAGGGATGCGATATTATTGTTGAATTTTCTGTCTTCTTCAACTTACCTCAAAAGCCAAATCCGCACGATAAAAACACACATCAAACTCTGTAAAGAAATTCATGTGTCCCAATATCAGAGGCGCTTCTGTGGATTTTGTCCAAGCAAATGCAAGCAAGACAGGAGAAAATTCTGCAACTGTAGCTGATAGTACTAATCCTCGTGCTTCCTGACGAGCTAAATTCCCGCTTAACTGAATTGGAACTTTTTGTTCTTCCCAAACTGCTCCTAGTTGCAAACCAATTTCGTAAGGCAATAAATTAATACTTGCACCTGTATCCACCCATAACTTCGATAGACTGATTTTTATAAGTCAAAGTCAATGGTAAATAAGGCATCGTACTGGAAACACCAAGAACATTGCTGCGCTCAATGAAAGGAAATCTTTTACCTTCAAGCATGACCTTCCTGTTGTGCTGCTGTCAGAAGCTCAGATAATTTCTGAGCTGCTTCATAAGATTCATAAGGAGACCATACAACTGCTTCAGTAGATTCCAGTTGTTTTAACAATGCATTTTCCTGCTCTTGATTATCGGCTAATTCTAGATTGCATCCTTCTTCCTTTGCTACCTCTAGCAATAGAAAATGAATCAGGCGCAATTTATCTTGATGGGATAATTTACTAACAGTTTGTAGCAAATCATTTAAAAGCATATAGCTAATTATGCATAGGTAAGGAATGAATTGAGTTTAACGTAATATCTTATTCTAGCTAGAGGAGAGATGCGATCGCGTTTATTTTCTCAAGCTACGCCATATTGCGTATATTGACGGAAGTGTGATGGTTGTAGTCCTAAAACAATATCCTCTCTGGGTACTCCCATTTCAGTCAACTCTTGGGCAATTTGGATATCAGTCATATTACGCTGAATCCATATTTTTTCATCTTTAATATCGAGATGTATCACACAATTATAAATGCGATCGTATCCATTCCAGCCAATCTCTAAAATCTGGTAATGGTCTCGCGCTGTATCGAATATTAGTTGAATTTCAACATCTTCCTCTGAAGGTTGGAAGCTGCTATATTTAGTTAATAAATTTTGAATATATTCACGATATTGGTCTAGTTTTGCCATTGGACAATCACCTCATCATTTGGATCGTAAACTATTAATTTAACTTGATACTCTTGTACTGAACTTTGGGCAAAGTCCCGGCTAAATAGCGATCTATAAGTTGAGAGTGGAATAGCTAGAAACAAAACTCTTTCAGGTTCCCTGAGTCGCAGAGCTAATCTATAATTGAGAAACTGCCCCAAAGCCGCATGGTAGTCAAAAAGTTCTGAATCCCCTAAAAAACTTTTGATTTCAACAGCAATTTTCTCTGTTCCTCGCTCAGCTGCTAAGATTTGTTCCGCACCTAAATCGATTGACATTTTATCTTTGCCAAACTTAACCACTAGCGGATCGTGCGTAATAATCCACCCTTCTTTTTGCAGTCCCCGTTTAACGGCTTCATGAAAAATGTCTTTTGCAGACACGGACAGAACCAGAACCCAATAACCTTATGATACCGAACTATGATTATGGGGCGTTGCACTTTGGGATAACTATGGGAGGGATGCGATCGCCTGCTGATACAATGAAGGTGCGTTGTCCTTTGTGACACACACCTTACATCAGAGATGCGATTATACTAAATTTATTTTTTCCACTACGCGATCGCGCTAAATCATGTTTAATTATTGCCGAGCGCGCGCCTATGAATATCCTTTCTTTTTTACTCCAGCATCTATTGAGGCGATCGCTCAACTTGTTCTTTCAAGCATTTATCATTTTATCTAACCGCAGACTTACCCATTAGCTTAATATGCTAACTGTGCATTGCTATTTGTTAAAACGCCTAATAAGGATTGGAGTCATCAGACGTTATTTTATTAGGTAATGGATTCTCCATTGCCCACTTTGTCACAGCTTTATCAAGAACATCGCCTAGTTGTAACTCAACAGATTTAAACCAATGTTCTCGAATATCATCTGGCAAACATCTAGCTGCTGCAAGCAAAGCACGTCGCGTCCAAGGAGATTCATTAGACAACTTTCTCAGCTTAATATGAAGTAACCAATCTCGCTGTTTAGCTATACCTAAAGCTAGAATTAATTGTCGCCGACTAATTTCAAGATCAGCACCAAGAAGACTAATTAGCTTTTTGTGATTGCCCCACCTATCGGAGATTGCAAATAAGTCAAGTGCCCATATTCGATAATACTCTAGTTCACTAATGATTGAGTCTTCAACTAATTCAAGTATAAGGGAGCCAATCTCTTCTCTTCTTGCCAAGTTCAACACTAATTCAAGGTTTTGCAAATATTTGATTATATCACCAAAAGCAGGGAGAATCAGAACTAGTTTGTCATCATCTAGTATTTCATTAACAATTGAATCATCTTTGAATTTTCTTAATGATCTTAGCCCTGTTTTAACAATACCTAAGTCGGATTTCTCGCGCTCGCTATTAAGTTGTTTTCTTAATAATTGAACTATTTCATTTACTAAAACAATATTTTTTTCTTTATTTTTTGTATTTGAATTTGTGTCTACATCTTTATATATATTGTCTAATATTTTAGCATTGTTTTTCTGAGATTCTTTTTTCCTTGAGAATACTTCTTGATAACTTTTGATAGACAATATATCAGTTTTCTCGGATTGCACTTCAAAATGGTTAGCTTTGAGTATTTCTGTCATAAAAGCTAAATAACGATAAGCTTCAGTACGACTTGAGGCAAATATGCGGAAATCATCAACATATCTTACGAACTTAACACCATTAGCAAGTAACGCTTCATCTACTTTAGATATGGCTGCTTCTGCTAAAAGTCTTGCTGGAGCAGTACCAACAGGAATTCCATAATCTTCGGTGATGCTCCAACCTTTAAGCATATTCATTAGTACTTTTATGTGCATAGAAAATTTAGAAATATAACTTAGTACTTTTTGTAATGAAGGCAAATGAATACGCTGATAGAAACTAGTGATGTCTACTAATAAAATATGGGTAAAATCAGGTTGCTGTTCTATAATATTTTGAATTTCTTCTTCAAACTGTAGATATCCAATTTGTATATCAAATATCTGTCCGTTTTTTTTAGGTAAAAATCTATTTGAAAATACGATTTTATTTTGAATAGGTATTCGTATCGATTCTATATCTCTACCAATTTCTTTAATTATTGCAGCAAAAATAATAAAATCTAAGGGATCTATTTGGCTAATATCACGAAAAGCATACCTATAACCTTTTTTAGGTGCCAGCAGTGTTATGTAGGGACGAACTTCCCATTCAAACAGATTTTGGTCTAACAAATACTGACGTATTGCAGGCCAATTATATTTAATTGCTTGATATTCAAATGGAATTGGTAGTAAATCAGTATCACCAATTCTTACAGCATGTTCAAGTGCCCAGTCAAGGCTTTCTTGCTGAAGAATTAGTTGGTCTGTTCTATTCTCAGATAGAGGTTCACCTAGCCAAAAATATTCTGGCTTAACACTATCAATACCTCTTTTATCAAATTCGATGTACTTTCCTTCTAGAAACTGCTGTAACTTAGTTAGTTTTCTGGAACCACTCTCATTAATATTAAACTTCTTGTAAACCGCACTAAGTCTAACTCTCAAAGCTGTAGGTGAAATTTCTAGCTCATCAGCCACAGCCTCCATACCCTTTTCATTACCGAAAACGAGTACAAATGCTTCTGTTTCAGCAGGAGAAAGATTATATTCACGCGCTATTGCCAATAGAAATTGCTTAGTAAGCATAGTTTTAACCACAAAGTACGGTAGTACCCCGGCTGATTATAGACACTAGCATCCGCAACTGTATGTCTAGCACTCATGAACCTAGCAGAACTACTACATCGTAATTTTACATCACATTGTTAGAAAAAAGTTAGAAATTTGAAAAAATAATCTAACATAAACTAACATAAGCTAACATAGCACTATCACAATCGAAACCTAATAAAATGGTAAAGTTAAAATTGTTTGGTAATGATCAACCCGATCCTCTCCGTGAAATTCAGATAGCGTATCTTCAAGAACAACTGCGGCAGGCTAGGTTAACTTTTGACCTTTCGACAGCAGCAGTTGCCTTTTCAATTAGCATCAGTGTTGTAGGAGCAGCATTGCTATTTAGTGGCAGAACTTCAGAAGGAGCTGTCACTGGTGCATCAGGATTAATTTCTACTACCTTTTGTGCCCAAATTGCTAAAGACGCTACTGATAAGCTAGAGAGACTTGCCAAAGATTTGAAGTCTATTCATCCAACCCCCGATTAAAAATTTTGCAATGCCTATTTGTAATAAGGCGTTCTACTGGTGTGACAAACTTCAGTAGTTAAGGTGCGTCTTGCATAGCATAACGCACCATATAAATTTGTTAAGAAATTTAACTATACTTATAAGCTAACTCCATTCTTAACTTCTCAATCTCTAACTTCAACTTTTCATTTTCCATTCTCAATTTAGCATTCTCTTCCCTAATCAACTCAACTTCATTCCTCTTACTCAACGCCTGATTCATAGCCAACTTTCGCATATCTAGTGAAAACCAACGCTGATAAGTTTGCGTGTGAACTTGTACGCTATGCCCTAAATTATCTGCCGCAGCCTTAATTGGAATTCCCAAAATATGCGCTCGAATTGCCCAAGCGTGACGTAAATCATAAGGCTTAAAATCTAAGCCTATCTTACGAAACCACCAACTAACTCGCTGTGTTAAAGCCGTGATTTCTGCATAATTAGTATTATCTTTTTTACTAATTGCCGTTGCCAACATTTCTAAATATTTAGGACTTCTTAAATCAAATTCTTCAATCCATTGTTTATATAACGGTAAAGCTTCCCTTTCACCAGTCTTACAATCTTTATGAACCTTCCAGGTTAAATCTAAATTTTCTTGACTTAGCCACCAATCGATATCAGGATTAATAAAAAGCTCGCGCGGTCGTAAACCAAAAACTGCTAACATTCCATAAGCCCAGCGCCAAAGTTGCCAGCTATCTTGGACATTTTGGTTAACTTGATTGCCTCTGGTATTTAAGTATTGTTCAAACTTGCCAATTCCCTCAGATATTTCTGCATCAGTTGGGATACTACGGGAATTTTGCTCTGGCATTTTGGAATATTTTGATAAATCGATTTCGATTTTGAACGTCTGACAAAATACAGCGATCGCTCTTGCTGCATTATACTTAGACCATTCCTTATCGATTCTTTCAATCGCATTTATCAAATTCTCAGAAGTCGCCAAATCAGCAGGATTAGTAAATCGCTTAGTTCGGGAAATATAATAAAAAAAAGTATGTTCGCTTTTGGTTGTGCGTTTGTGAGTTTTAAAATATTCATCTTCAAATTTTTCCAGCAATTCACCAATTGTTTTACAATCTTTTTTAATTGCCTCATTGCCTAAATATTTATCATTCCATTCAAAAGTTTTACGAGCAATTAACTTTCCTAACTCATAAGCTTCTTCCTCAGCCGTTTTTAACCCATCCAAATTAGCAGGAATATTCAAGCTGAGATTGTATTGCTTTCTACCAGTGCCATTTTTATCCTTGTCCCCAGGTTTAATCGGTAACGTAGCGCGTAATTGCAGACTTCCATTAGATTCTCTAATTGTTACCTTTGTCTTTGCAGACTTCAAACGCAGATTTACCGTCTCTAATTCCAATAGTACTTTTGATTTCATGTGTTCTCTTTACAGCTTTGCAGACTTGAAGCGAAATAATTCGTAATTTAAGACTCTTGATTGCGGGCATTGCTGAATTTGAATATGAGATTTAAAGACTCTTCTCAACTCTTACTCTCTGCGACTCTCTCTTGAAAAGTTCAGATGCCTGCGGCAAGCCCCTTCGGGTCTACGCCGGAAGCCGGCGCTCCGACTTTTCGCTGCGTCTGTGCGTGAGGAAACTCATATTTTAAATCAGCAACACCTAATTACAAATTACGAACTATGAATTCTCCTTTAGCCTATATTTAGTCTAAAAATAAATGCGTTCTCAACGAACAATGT
This sequence comes from Nostoc sp. 2RC, assembly GCF_014222165.1. Classification (NCBI taxonomy): domain Bacteria; kingdom Bacillati; phylum Cyanobacteriota; class Cyanophyceae; order Nostocales; family Nostocaceae; genus Nostoc; species Nostoc sp. 2RC. The sequence continues at coordinate 102,378 of NZ_JACKZU010000001.1, read as the reverse complement.
TTAATTCTGACATTGCTCATTGCAAACATTAACCCCTCTAAAAAAATAAAAGCATTAAAAGGATTACTCCGGCCCTTATCACGGTTATGATGGCTTTGCTATCTTCGCTCGCGATATGGATTTGGCACTCAACAGCCCAACCTGGGGATTAATTGGCGCTCCCTGGAGCAAAAAAGCTGAAGCTAAAACCAAAGCTAAAGCAACCGCCTAAAAAAACGAGAGAGACATAAGTATCTGGGGTTAATACCCCAGGAGGGAGTCGGGAATTCAAAATTCAAAATTAAAAATTCAAAATGATGTGTTTTGCTTTTTGCATTTTGAGTTTTGAGTTACATTTCCACTCCCTCTCCCTTCACTGCCGATTCCTCCATTAGTAATTAACTCAGCAAGCTTGGAGATCAGAAATGCCTCAGAATCCAGATAAAATTCAAGACCACGTAGAGCTGTTTCACCAGCCGGAATACCAACAATTATTCCAAAACAAGAAAGAATTTGAAAACGGTCACGACCCCGAAGAAGTAAAGCGGGTTGCAGAATGGACTAAGAGTTGGGATTACCGCGAAAAGAATTTCGCTCGTGAAGCTCTAACCGTCAACCCTGCTAAAGGTTGCCAACCTTTAGGAGCAATCTTCGCTGCTGTTGGATTTGAAGGCACTCTGCCCTTTGTTCAAGGTTCCCAAGGTTGCGTTGCATACTTCCGCACCCACTTAACCCGTCACTACAAAGAACCATTCTCTGGTGTATCTTCTTCCATGACTGAAGATGCTGCGGTGTTCGGTGGTCTGCAAAACATGATTGACGGCTTGGCGAACTCCTACCAACTCTACAAGCCCAAGATGATTGCTGTCTGCACCACCTGTATGGCAGAAGTAATTGGTGATGACTTACAAGCTTTCATCAACAACGCTAAGAAAGCTGGTTCAGTTCCTCAAGATTTCCCAGTTCCTTACGCTCACACCCCCAGTTTCGTTGGTTCCCACATCACTGGTTACGACAACATGATGAAGGGTATTCTTTCTAACTTGACCGCAGGTCAAAAGAAAGAAACCAGCAATGGCAAAATCAACTTCGTTCCAGGTTTTGACACCTACGTTGGCAACAACCGCGAAATCAAACGCATTGCTTCTCTGTTTGGCTTTGACTACACAATTCTAGCTGACAACAGCGATTACCTGGATTCACCCAACACTGGTGAGTTCGATATGTATCCAGGTGGTACAAAGCTGGAAGATGCAGCAGATTCAATTAATGGTAAAGCTACAGTCTTCTTGCAATCACACTCCACAGTCAAGACCCGCGAGTACATCGAAAAAGAATGGAAGCAACCAACCGTTGTTTCCCGTCCTTGGGGTATTAAAGCTACTGATGAGTTCTTGATGAAACTCAGCGAACTATCTGGTAAGCCCATTCCTGAAGAATTGGAAATCGAACGCGGTCGTGCAGTTGACGCAATGACTGACTCCCACGCATGGGTTCATGGCAAACGGTTCGCTATCTACGGCGAACCCGATTTAGTGTACAGCGTTGTGGGCTTCATGCTGGAAATGGGTGCTGAACCAGTGCATATTTTGGTTCACAACAGCAACGAAGAATTTGAAAAAGAAATCAAAGAATTGCTTGCTTCTAGCCCCTTCGGTCAAAATGCAAAAGTTTGGGGTGGTAAAGACCTGTGGCACATGCGTTCTCTGTTGTTCACCGAACCCGTAGACTTGTTGATTGGTAACTCCTACGGTAAGTACCTGTGGCGCGATACCAAGATTCCCTTAGTAAGAATTGGCTATCCTATTATGGATCGTCACCACTTGCACCGCTACAGCACCATCGGTTACCAAGGTGTAATCAACTTGCTCAACTGGATTGTAAATACAATCTTCGAGGAAATCGACCGCACCACCAACATTCCTTCTAAGACCGATATTTCCTACGACTTGATTCGTTAGAAATTACACGCAAACGCAAGTTATTAGGAACTAGCGGATAGGGACTGGGGATTAAAAATTGGGGACTGGGAACTTAATTATTCCCAATCCCCAATGCCCAATGCCCCATACCCTATACCCACTCGCAAATTTAGCATTTACCTGAGGCATGAAATCAATGGAAACTATTAATCACACTCACACCCATACTCATACTCATCCCCATCCTAATTACCATCCACCTAATTATCAAAAACGTGGAATATTAAACAATATTCTTAATCCTTTACGTAATGTTGTGGATGGAATTCAGGTTAAAAATAATCGTCTTGCTCATTTAATTTGCCAAACAATTCCTTGCTGTTGTCCCTTTGAACGCCGAATAAGATTATTTGGGCGGGTTTTTGATATTCCGGCATTGTGTAAACTCAATCCTTTATATGATGAATTTGTAGGATTGCGTTTTCGTGCTTTATCTTATCTCGCCGATGTGTGTGGGGAAGATGTCACGAAATATATTTGTTAGTCAATGGATTTTGGATTTTAGATTTTGGATTTTGGATTGACAGAATTCAGGAGTCAGAATTCAGGAGTCAGGAGTTAGGAGAATATTTAATGAATAAAGATATTAATCATACTAGACTCATTACAAATTCTCATTTCTGATTCCTCGCTGTTGAATTTTTGCTAAAAATCTAAAATCCAAAATCTAAAATCCAAAATTGTCTGTCGAAAAACTGCCATCCACCAAGAGAAGAGAGATGAAAAGCACCCAAGGCAAAATTAACGAGCTGCTCAGTGAGTCAGGATGCGAGCATAATCAGCATAAACAATCAGAAAAGAAAAACAAGTCTTGCACCCAACAAGCACAACCTGGCGCTGCTCAAGGGGGCTGTGCTTTTGATGGGGCGATGATTGCCTTAGTACCCATTGCGGATGCGGCTCATTTAGTCCACGGGCCGATCGCTTGTGCTGGTAATTCCTGGGGCAGTCGTGGTAGTCTCTCTTCTGGGCCGCAACTCTACAAGATGGGCTTTACAACTGACTTGAGTGAAAATGATGTCATTTTTGGTGGCGAGAAAAAGCTCTACAAAGCAATTCTGGAACTCAAGGAACGCTACCAACCAGCAGCAATTTTTGTCTACGCTACTTGCGTGACTGCTTTGATTGGCGATGATATGGATGCAGTTTGTAAAGCCGCAGCTGAAAAACTTGGCACTCCAGTAATCCCGGTAATTGCTCCGGGATTCATTGGCAGTAAAAATCTGGGCAACCGTTTTGGTGGTGAAGCTTTATTAGATTATGTTGTCGGGACAGCAGAACCGGAATACACAACGCCTTATGATATTAACTTAATAGGCGAGTACAACATCGCCGGGGAAATGTGGGGAGTCACGCCGCTGTTAGAAAAATTAGGCATCCGCATTTTGTCGAAAATTACCGGCGACGCTCGGTACAATGAAATTCGCTATGCCCATCGCGCCAAGCTGAATGTAATGATCTGTTCGCGGGCGCTGCTGAACATGGCGAGAAAGATGGAGGAGCGTTACGGCATTCCTTATATTGAAGAATCTTTCTATGGCATCGATGACATGAATCGTTGTCTGCGAAATATTGCTGCTAAATTAGGCGACCCGGATTTGCAAGCACGCACAGAAAAACTAATTGCTGAAGAAACTGCGGCTTTAGATTTGGCACTGGCTCCCTATCGCGCTCGACTCAAAGGTAAGCGTGTCGTATTATATACTGGCGGTGTCAAGAGTTGGTCGATTATCTCCGCTGCAAAGGACTTGGGTATTGAAGTTGTTGCTACCAGTACTCGCAAAAGTACTGAGGAAGATAAAGCCAAAATCAAGAAGTTGCTAGGTAACGATGGCATCATGCTAGAAAAAGGCAACGCCAAGGAATTGTTACAGCTGGTGAGAGATACTCAAGCAGATATGTTGATTGCCGGAGGTCGTAACCAATACACCGCCTTAAAAGCTCGGATTCCTTTCTTGGATATCAACCAAGAACGCCACCATCCTTATGCAGGTTATGTAGGAATGATTGAGATGGCGCGGGAATTGTACGAAGCTCTTTATAGCCCGATTTGGGAGCAAGTACGCAAACCGGCTCCGTGGGAAGAAGAAGACACGGGGACGCGGGGACGCGGGGACGCGGCGAGTTTTTTCTCCGCTTCTGAAGAGGAGGTAATTTAAATGGCGATCGTTACTGTTTCTAACAAATCACTGACGGTTAATCCTCTCAAGCAAAGCCAAGCTTTAGGCGCGTCTTTAGCTTTTCTGGGATTGAAGGGGACGATGCCTTTATTCCACGGTTCTCAAGGTTGTACTGCTTTCGCTAAAGTTGTGCTGGTGCGGCATTTTAGGGAAGCGATTCCTTTGGCTACCACGGCGATGACGGAAGTCACTACGATTTTGGGTGGCGAAGAAAATGTGGAACAGGCAATTCTGACTTTGGTGGAAAAGGCGAAACCAGAAATTATCGGTTTATGTACCACCGGGTTGACGGAAACTAGGGGAGATGACATTGAAGGTTTTCTCAAGGAAATCCGGGAACGCCATCCAGAATTGCATGATTTAGCAATTATATTTGCGCCGACTCCCGATTTTAAAGGCGCGTTGCAAGATGGTTTCGCCGTGGCTGTGGAAAGCATAGTTAAGGAAATTCCCCGCCCAGGTGGAATCAAAACCGAACAAGTAACGATTTTGCCGAGTGCGGCTTTTACGCCAGGGGATGTCCAGGAAATCAAAGAGATGGTAACAGCTTTTGGCTTAGTGCCTATCTTTGTACCAGACATTGGCGCTTCCCTTGATGGACACTTGGAAGATAATTACAGCGCAGTTACAGTTAGCGGAACTACTTTAAAGCAGCTACGAGAAGTTGGTTGTTCTGCTTTCACCTTGGCTTTAGGCGAGAGTATGCGCGGTGCTGCCAAGATTTTGGAAGAAAGGTTTGGCACTCCTTACGAGGTGTTTGGGGAAGTGACTGGATTAGAACCAGTAGACGAATTTCTCCAAGCATTGGCAATTCTCAGTGGTAACAGCGTACCGGAAAAATACCGCCGCCAACGCCGCCAGTTGCAAGATGCGATGTTAGACACGCACTTTTATTTTGGTGCAAAGCGAATTTCTTTAGCACTGGAACCCGATTTGTTGTGGTCAACAGTCCATTTTCTGCAATCAATGGGAGCGCAGATTCATGCTGCGGTGACGACGACGCGATCGCCTTTACTGGAAAAACTCCCAGTTAAAAGCATTACCATCGGCGATTTAGAAGACTTTGAGAGTTTAGCAGCAGGTTCGGATTTGCTAGTTGGTAACTCAAACGTGAATGCGATCGCCAAACGCCTTAATGTTCCTCTTTATCGCCTGGGATTGCCCATTTACGACCGCTTAGGTAATGGTCAATTTACCAAAGTTGGTTACCGAGGCACAATGGAACTTCTGCATGGCATGGGCAACTTGTTATTAGAAGCAGAAGAAACAAGAGTTAAGAAGTTACAAGAATTAGGAATTGTGGGCGCGGATTTTTGAAATCAGAATTCAGAATTCAGAATTCAGAATTCAGAATTCAGAAGAGGGAAGACAGAATGCAGAATGCGATCGCACGGATTTAGGAGTAGTTTTTCTAAAATTTATACCACTAAATATGCATATTTAGTGTGAGTTTTTAGATTTATTCTTCACCACAATTTACTCCTGAATTCTGACTACTGACTTTTATTAGCGCAGCGGGACGTAGCCCATTCTGAATTCTGAATTCTGAATTCTGACTCCTGATTTCTGACTCCTGAATTCTGGACATAAAGAGGAGAAATACGATGAAAATTGCCTTCACTACGAGCGACCGAGTTCATATTAACGCTCATTTTGGATGGGCGAGATTAATTGATGTTTATGAAATTTCCGATGAGGGATATCATTTTGTAGAAACCCTCAACTTTGAAGGTGAACTCAAAGAAGATGGAAATGAAGATAAAATCACACCCAAACTTGATGCGTTAGCTGATTGTACTATTGTTTATGTCACAGCAATTGGCGGTAGTGCTGCGGCTCGGTTAATCAAAAAAGGTGTTACCCCGGTGAAGGCGCGATCGGAAGAAGAAGAAATTAGTGAAGTGCTAAATAAATTAGTGCAAACCCTCAAAGGTAATCCTCCACCTTGGTTGCGTAAAGCTTTACAACAAAAACCTGCAACCTTTACAGATGAAGTTGGAGATGAAGCCACAGTATGACTATAAATAATAGTGTGAACGGAACTGCTGCTGCTGAAGTCTTGAACTCGCCTTTTATTAAGGTATTAATCAAACAAATTCGGGGTCAAGACAGCTATGGAGTTTATCGTAGTTGGTCGGATGAGTTAATTCTCAAACCCTTTATTGTTACCAAACAAAAGAAACGGGAAATTTCCGTGGAAGGTGAAGTAGATCCAATAACTCAAGCTCGGATTATGGCATTTTTTCGGGCTGTAGCTGCCGGCATTGAACAAGAAACAGGTTTGATTTCCCAAGTGGTAATTGATTTGAGTCATGAGGGATTTGGCTGGGCGTTGGTATTTTCTGGTCGTCTTTTGTTAGCTGTAAAAACCTTACGCGATGCTCAAAGATTTGGCTTTGATTCGCTGGAGAAATTAGCCGAAGAAGGAGAAAGCTACGTCCAAAAAGGTATTAATTTGGCGAAGCGGTTTCCGGAAGTAGGCAAGTTGTAAAAATTTTAGATTTTAGATTTTGGATTTTGGATTGAATATCAAATTCATGTTGCTAACGTGGATTTTTCTCACGCAGAGAGGAAAGCTGAGAGAAATATTGAGTGTTTGCAAAGCAATATTATCCAATCCAAAATCGAAAATCCAAAATCGGAAATCCAAAATTGATTGTGGGGTTGTTGATGGTGCAAGCCAAAGAAACACAAATTGAAGAATTGAAGGGACAAATTAGACGGCTAAATAGTAAAGCAGGTCAAATGAAGATGGATCTGCATGATTTAGCAGAAGGTTTGCCCACAGATTACAAACAACTTATGGATGTTGCAGCTGCAACTTATGAAATCTTTCGTCAGTTAGATGAACTTAAGCAACAGCTGAAAGAATTGGAGAACGCTAAATGACTGGAACTTTGGAAGAATTCAAGAAACTTGTAGATGCAGAAGAATTTTTGCAGTTCTTTAATTTGCCCTACGACCAACAATTTGTGAATGTAAATCGTCTACATATATTGAAAAAGTTTTCTCAATATATTCGGGAAGTTGATGATAATTCTCCCGATTTGAGTCCTCAGGAAAGGCTAAATCAATATTCTTTGGCTTTGCAAAAAGCTTATCAGGTATTTATCGAGTCAACACCACACGAACAAAAGTTGTTCAAAGTGTTTAACGACAAGCCGAAAAATGTAGTCACACTGACAGAACTCACTTCTGATTAGGAGGTATAAATTGGTAAACCTAACGCCTACCGAATTAGAACGCTATCATCGCCAAATGATGCTGCCTAATTTTGGCGAAGCAGCCCAGAAGCGTTTGAAGTCAGCAACAGTTTTGGTTACGGGTGTGGGGGGATTGGGCGGTACGGCGGCGCTTTACTTAGCAGTAGCGGGCGTTGGGCGGCTAATCTTAGTCCGGGGTGGTGACTTGCGGCTGGATGATATGAATCGTCAGGTTTTGATGACGGACGATTGGGTAGGTAAGCCAAGGGTATTTAAAGCTAAGGAAACTCTGGATGCAATTAATCCTGATGTCCAGGTGGAAGCAGTTCATGAATATATCACCCCGGAAAATGTGGACGCGCTGGTGCAATCCGCTGATATGGCTCTTGATTGCGCCCATAATTTCACGGAGCGCAATTTATTAAATGAAGCTTGCGTGCGTTGGCGTAAGCCAATGGTGGAAGCTGCAATGGATGGGATGGAAGCTTACCTGACAACGATTATTCCTGGTGTGACTCCTTGTTTGTCCTGTTTGTTTCCAGAAAAGCCTGATTGGGATCGGCGCGGCTTTTCGGTTGTCGGTGCTGTTTCTGGGACGCTGGCTTGTTTAACCGCACTGGAGGCGATTAAGTTAATCACTGGTTTTAGTCAGCCTTTATTGTCGCAATTGCTGACTATGGACTTGAATCGGTTGGAATTTGCTAAACGCCGTTCTTACCGCGATCGCTCTTGTCCAGTATGCGGTAATAGTGCGCCCTGGAGATACGCTCAACCCAATTCAATGGAAGCCAGCAGTATTGCACAGAATGGCTAATATTTTAGATTTTTAATTTTGCGAAAAGTTTGAGCGCCGGCTTCCGGCGATCAAAGCTTTTCAAGACGGATTTTGGATTGAAAGAGAAATCCAAAATCTAAAATCTAAAATCCAAAATTCCCAGAGGACGAACAAAAAATTAGGAGATCTAATGTCTGTAACTTTATCAGAAAAAGCAGAATTTCATCTGTGGGCATTTCTTAGAGGTTCCGCACCGGAAGCTAATGGCGCAACTAAAGGTGTCCGTTTCTCTGTCAAAGATGGTGGTTGCAGTGGCTACGAATATGCAATGGATATCACTAGCAAACCCCAACCAGATGATTTGGTAATCCAGCAAGGGAAAGTACTGGTTTACGTTGACGCCAAAAGTGCGCCGTTATTGGAAGGAGTAATAGTTGATTTTGTTGAGGGTGTGATGGAAAGCGGCTTTAAGTTCATCAACCCCAATGCAACTGAAAACTGCGGTTGCGGAAAGTCTTTCAAAACAGGTGACTGTACGCCTAACGGTGTACCTTGCAGCTAACACCATTGTGTTGAGCGATCGCATTGCACAGCGATAACTAACCTAATCCTATAACGTTTGAGGAGAACCGGAAAATGGCTACCTACCAAGTTAGATTAATCAACAAAAAAGAAGACATCGACGCCACAATCGAAGTTGATGAAGATACTACTATCTTAGAAGCAGCAGAAGAAAATGGTATTGAATTGCCTTTTTCTTGTCATGCAGGTTCTTGCTCTAGCTGTGTTGGTAAAGTTGTTGAAGGTGAAATTAACCAAGACGATCAAAACTTCTTAGATGATGACCAAGTTTCTAAAGGATACGCTTTACTTTGTGTAACCTATCCTCGTTCTAATTGCACGATTAAAACACATCAAGAAGCGTATTTGGTCTAAATTTCTACTTTGATTGCTGTTCTTAGCAATTAAATAAAAATGAAGGATGGAGTATATTTTCATCCTTCATTTTTTATAATTAATAATTTATAATTCATTTATGTTTACACCTTTTAATGTAACTGGCTGTTCGTTAGAATTGTTGAAAATAGGGGAACAAGGAATTATTACTTTCTGTAAAAGTAAGGATAAAAAAAGTCTCAATCAATTGCTATCAAAGGGCATAACACCAGGAAAATATATTACTGTACAACAAAGGTTTCCCTCGTTAATTATTAAAGTAGAAAATACGTCTCTATCAGTAGATACGGAAACTGCCCGTACTATATATGTTAGAATCATTCATCATTAAATTATTTGTAATCAAAATACGTCAAATTGTAGTGGCGTGTCTAGACTAAAGTTGTGCATTAGCTTTATTGTTTGGGAGGTGCTAAGGCGCAACTAAAAACATTGTTTATTGCAACATTTTAGCCGTGACACACCCTACATCTAAAAATAAGCTCTAATAAATTTTCGACCTCACTCCTTTGTTAACTAATTTTAGGAGTGAGGTCACTAATTTATAGATGATGAATGTAATTCGATATCAGAAGTGAATTGGCTATTTTTTAATCAACAGCGACTATTACATCTGATGATTTAATCACTGCATAAGCCTCTTTACCTTCTGCAAGTCCCAGCTTTTCTGCTGAGGATTTTGTGATGATTGACACTAGCTCTACTCCTGGTGCTAGTTCTAGGGTTACTTCAGTGTTAACTGAACCGGGTACAACTTTTTTAACGGTTCCTTTGAGAGAATTACGAGCGCTAATTTCCATTTTTCTTGTGTTTCTTTTATTATGGATACCCAGATAATGTAGCAAATGATGTTTGAAAAATCAAATTTTTTGGTGTTTCTTAATAAGGTATAAGAAAAATACACAAAAATCCATTAGCATATCTCTGTGGCATATTGATTTTTATCAAACAGAATTCAGGAGTCAGTCGTCAGAATTCAGTTAGGTATTCTGTATGACTGGCGGATGAATAATCGGCGTTTTTGTACCCCCACCAAATTGAAAATTTGGTGGTCTTTAATCAGTCGCGGGTCTGAATCCCCGACTAATAGCGCAGCTAAGCCGTGTCCGCGTTCGCGTAGCGTCTCGTAGAGAGCGTCTTTATTCTGACTCCTGAATTCTGACTTCTGAATTCTTCTTCAATTTTTTACTATTGACATCAACGCGTTTAATTGCTAAAAGCTACTTGCCTACAATATATAGTTATATCACCTATCTGCTAATAATCTAATTTCTAAAATAAGACTATTAAAAATACTCAACCTTTCTGTATTTTCACAATTTTTTAAGCTTTTCCTTTCAATATGTCTGGGGATCTTTATAAATGATTCATAATTCAAACTTATCATAGTGATAATATATAGATAAGCTAAATTGTTGCTAGTCAACCTAGACTTCAATCAAAGCGATTACAGGGTGATTTCAGACATCCCTGCCTTAATTCTGGTAAAGCCTAAGAATGGTAGGAAGTAAGATTTACTCAACAGGAAAACAACGGGAAAAGCGTAAATCAGTTCGCAGAAACTAGCCAGATTTATTAAGGTATCAAATAGGTTCAATACATCTAAATAGGTATGTCTAATTTCCCTAACCGCTTTTGACGGCGGCAAATATAATTCCTCACAATTCAACTTGAATTTGAGTTAAGCATCTTTGCGTTCCGCGCAGACTAAGCAATGCAGTTTGGGAAGAATTGCAGCAGTTTAGAACAAATTCGCTTACTTGCAACAACGAATTTAAGGAGCAGCAATTATGAGAGCCAAACAGATCATGACTCAAGATGTAGCTACTATTCGCGGTTCCGCCAGTGTAGCTGAAGCAGTTAGATTATTACGGCTCAAGCAATTACGGGCGTTGGTTGTAGAACCCCGTCACAGTGGCGATGCTTACGGTATGGTTACTGAGATGGATATAGCCAGCAAGGTTGTTGCTTATGGAAAAGACCCCGAAAAGGTGCATGTCTACGAAATAATGAGTAAACCCTGCATTGTTGTAAATCCTGACCTCGATGTTGAATATGTTGCGCGGTTATTTGCTAATGCTGGTGTGTGGCGTGCGCCTGTGATTCAAGGTGAGTTACTTGGTATTATTTCTGTAACTGATATTATCACTAAAGGTGACTTTGTAGAGAAACCAAAACTAACATTCTTACACAAAGAACTCCAAAAAGCTATTTCTAATGCTCGCTCAATTTCTGCTAATTATGGTTCAATGTCTAAACGAGCGATCGAAGCTTGGGATTTTGTAGATGAACTAGAAGCAGAAGCTGGTTTCTATGGCGCACCAAAACCTGAAAAATCAGCAAGAGAATTATTCTCTGATAAAGAAGAGTTAGTCGCTATTGCTTAGCAGAATTCAGGAGTCAGAATTCAGAATTCAGAATTCAGGAGTCAGAATTCAGGAGTCAGGAGTTATTTCACTTTTGTGGAAATCTGCTGTCTTAGGCAATTAGCAAAAATTAGAGCATTGATTTACTAATCACAAAGCTCAAGTTTAGGCTATTACATAGCTTGTGAAATGATGGTGGGCATTGCCCACCATTACGTTTTGCAAGCAAATTTTTGCTTGTTAATTAGTCAAATTTGCGGGATTTGAAGGGTAATTATGAGTCAAGATTTGAGTGAAGGAACAACCCAATGGTTAATAGCAAAGGGCTACAATTCTGAAGAGTTAAATCAAGCAGGTGAAAATGGCGATACAGCTTTAATGAAGGCTACGAGAGAAGGAGTGTATGCTGTCGTTAAAGAACTGATTGATGCGGGTGCGGATATCAATGCTCGAAATAGCGATCGCAATAATGCTTTATGGTTCGCTTGTTTTGGCAATCACTACGATTTAATTCATTTGCTGCTGGCTCACAACATTAACATTGACAACCAAAATGATAACGGTGCAACTGTTTTAATGTATGCAGCATCAGCAGGAAAGACAGAAGTCGTGAAGTTGCTCTTACAATACCATCCTAACTTAAATTTACAAAACTTAGACGACTATAAAGCAATTGATTTCGCCAGCAACGTAGAAGTATTAAGGATACTCAAAAATGCCACAAAATAAAATATCGAGCAATGCCTTTCATGAGGCTACCAAGCATTCTTACTTATCGGTACAGATAAATCCAAATTATGTGGATGCTGTAACTCAACCATCTGCATTTAAATTCTATCCAAAATTCTATCGAAGAGTGAAATTAAATGTCAATAATCCCGTTCACTCTTTTATATCTTTAACTAGTGCAATAACACTAGAAAAAATGTATAAAGATAGTCTCGATAAATTGCGGGTGAATCCATCAGCAGGCGCTCTATATCCTACGGAAGTTTACGTACAGCTTCGCAAAATTCCGGGAATACTAGATGGAATCTATCACTTAGAAGTTGAGAATAATTGTCTAACACTTATCTATGAATTAATTGATGATGGGCTAGAGAGTTATATTATACCGAACAAAAGTATCAACGGATTCATATTTTTAATTAGTTGTGTTTATTATAGGTCTAGCTGGAAATATCAAAATAGAAGCGCGAGATATTGCTTTTTAGATAGCGGACACCATTTAGGTGCCATCGCAGCTTCGGCTTATCTCCATGAAAAAGATATACAAGTAATTTTTGATTTTGATAAACTTGGTCTCAATTTAGCTTTGGGATTTGAGAATAAAGAGTTTATCACAGCTTGTGCGGTGTCGGGAGAATTACAGAAAAAGCAAGTCAGACCGTTAAGGATGAAAGTTCCTTTTGTTTGCGGTACTGATTACTTTGAAGCTAATCAATTCATTGAAGATACTTATCAAGCTACGGCTGTACAAAAGAGTAATCAGCAAACACTCAAACAGCCTCACTTTAGCTTTGACAAGGATAAATTTCTTCACACTATTTTGCATAGGCGTTCTATTCGACGTTTCCGGAAAAAATCTATTTCTCCAGAAGATTATCTATATATAATGCAGCAACTTCAGCAGCCAATACCAACAGAAAATCATGAGGAAATAGATATTTACTCGGTGGTACATCGAGTAGAAGAAATGCCATGCGGATTATATAAAGGTACGCATTTGATTAAGACGGGTGATTTTAGCGAGCAGACTGGTTACTTATGTATTAATCAAGCTATTGCCAGAGATAGCGCTGTAACTTTATTTTTTGTTTCTGATTATTTAAACTACCAAACTGCTATGCAAATAGCTGGTTTTCTAGGACAGAGACTTTATTTAGCTAGTAATTATTTGGGAATTGGATGTAGCGGAATTGGTGCTTTCTACGATGACGAAACCCAAGAATTATTAGAGACAAATAAAGATGTACTTTACGCAATGGTAATTGGAATATAAGCAAGGAAGGAAAAAGATATGGCTAGAAATATGTATTACTTAAATGGTGATGATTCGCATCCAGTACAACCGACATCGGCAGATATTATATTACGGCAACAACTAGAGTATTCTATTAGTAGATACTTTTACGATGGTTGCGATCGCACAATTCAAAGTCTGTTATCTAATTGCCGGTGGTACGTAACAACCCACGCCAGCGCTATGACATTAGTAATTGAATGTCCCGACCAAGTTACCAACTGGCGCATCTTACAAAAAATCGTCCCCATGGGAACATTACTTCACCAAATTATCAGCAGCGCCAAAATCCGCGTTTGTCCCCCAGAAGGACAAGGCGTACCTTTTGAAATGAGGGTAGATGAATTGTCTGTGTACCGTGATATGGCGGGATGAGGGAGATGGCAACGCCAAAGGGCAAAGGGGAAAGGGGAAAGGGGAAAGGAAAGATCCCTCCTTGTTCCTTTTTCCTACCCGAAGGGTTTTGCCCCATGCCCTATGCCCACATTTTTAATCAGTGCAGCTACCTCTTCAAAGACCAAATCAGCTGAATGTTTCACAACAGGACTTAATTCTAGTCCTAAATCAAGATTTGCTGCTTCAATTAAATAAACTGTCACATCTTCAGGAAAGTCATTTTGAAAGATTTTCCGTCCGGCGGCTAAAGCATTATCCCAACGAAAATCATGCAAATTATAACTAGGTTCTGGTAAAGCTTCTAATTCTTTTCCTGGAACTTTAAATACAGCACCAGGCTCAGAATTAGTTGAACTAGCATCAATAATTATTAATTGTTTACTACCTCTAGCTTGAAACATGACTTCCATTCCTGCTGTGCCACAGTCATAAACTCGCACATCAGGATAAGGGTTTTGGGCTAGATATTTTTGTAGGCGTTGAGCGATAATTACACCTACAGCATCGTCACTGCGATTGAGGTTTCCGCAACCAATAATAGTTAGCATGAGATAATATTTTATATTTTTTGATTCTTATTCTAATTCTCGATTCTGAACTTCTTGGCGCGGGTCAGAACGGGGAGGGTGAAAACCACCTTTTACCCAAAGTTGCCGAGATTTTTGTATGAAGCGATCGCTCCGCCGTTCATCATTTAAATCAATTCGGTTGCAAGTAGCTCGACCTGTAGGTGTGATACCGATAATTTTTGTACCATCTGCTGACCAGATAAAGTGTTCAGCCCACTGCGGCTGACGAGGATTAAATAAGAAAACTTCTTGTTCTGTTTCTGGGTCGATTCCTACTGTAAAATTATAGTGACGTTCATTGCACCGACGACAAGCTGAAGCCAAATTATCCACATCATCCGAACCCCCCAAAGATTGCGGCTTGATATGGTCGATTGTCAGGGGAGAGGTGCTGAAAAATTCTGGATAATGGCAGTATTCGCACCTAAATTTAGCACGATTTCGTACAAATTCTTGGATACTGTTAGGAATTGTCACGACTCAGATGCAATAGTGGCATTTATATAGCTAAAAATTGTATCTAATTCTCCAATAGCCTCTAGTTCAATGGCTTCTTCTGATGTCAGTGAATCAGCTTTTTTCTTATCCAGAAGTTCTTGCAAACGCGAACCTAGTTCTTCAGTAAATTTGAAAAGATTGAGATTATTGACTTTTTCAACTCTGATACCAGTCGTTAATAAAGATGAGGGTTTAATTACTACTTGATTCATAGTGTTATTACGATTCAGTATAATAGTATTATACTATGATATTTGCTTATTATAGATGACTCTAGATTCCATACATAGAACAGTTGAAGAAATATCATTAAAAGCATGGCCAGCTTTTGAAGCTATCAATCATCATGGTTGGGTGATGCGTTTTGCTGATGGCTACACCAAACGTGCAAATTCAGTGACAGTTTTGGATGAAATTGGTTTAGATATTGAGGAAAAAATTGCTTACTGCGAGTCTCAATATCGAACGCGCAAACAAAACCCTATTTTCCGTTTGCTTTCATTTACTAATCCAGAGGTGTTAGATAAAAAGCTAGCCGCAAGGGGATATGAAATAATTGAGCCATCGCTAGTAATGGAAATGAGATTATCAGAGCGATCGCTAAATATTCTCCCTGCTATTAATCAGGAAACTTTAGATGATTGGTTGGTTGCTTATCATAACTTAAAAGCTTCGAGAGAACAGCCATCAGCTATTCATAGAATGATATTAGCAGCAATTAAGTCAGAAACTTTATTTGCTTCATACAAACAAAACGATGAAATTGTTGCTTGTGGAATAGGCATTTTAGAAAGCGGTTATTTAGGGATTTTTGACATTGTTACGAGTCCGACGCAAAGGCGACGCGGCTATGCAACAGCAATTATTCAAGGTTTGCTTCAATGGGGTATTAATAAAGGATCTTACTTTTCTTACATACAAGTAGTGCAGGCGAATATTCCAGCTCGTAGCTTGTATGAAAAACTTGGCTACGAACCAATTTATGAATACTGGTATCGAGTAGGCTTTAATTGAAATTACTAAAACAGAGGCTTTGAGTAATAGTACAGACAAAGCCTCTGGAAAATAATTGTTCAGCGGACAAAAATCATAGTTCTACACCATGTTTTTTGGCAATTTCAGTCAGTTTTTCCAACTGATGTTGTGATGCTTTAGTTAATATGGTTTGTGCATCTTCTGGAAGAGTGCCTTCTTTAGGAATTAAATATTTTACATAAAGTGACACAAAATCAGCTACGACAGCCATACCAGATAAACCATGTTTGTCAGCTTCCTTACCAGCGATCGCTGCTACTAAACCTGCTTTAATGGGATCGGGTTTAACTTTCATAAACTGATCCACAAGCTTGGGAATATAATCTGCTGGTGGCAAATTATTCAACTTACTTTTATCTGGAGTAAAGTTACATGCTGCGGCTTTTGCCTGTTCGACAACACACCATTCTATGAATTCTTGCAATGCTGCATCGGGAACGCGAGGAAAATAGTTATGTAGCGCTAAATCAGACACAAGCTTACCGTGTAAATTTATGTTTTATGCAAGTGCATTAAAGCAAGCCTAACGCACTGTTTCTATAAGTTTTAGTGTGTTACGCTACGAGTTTTGAATAATTGGGCATTGGGCATGGGGCATGGGGCATTGGTTATTCTCCGCGTCTTTACGTCTCCCTCATCTCCCCGGTTCATAATCTGGGACGTTGATTATCTGTCGTGCTTTTGCGCCAATTTTAAAACAAAATGGAGGTGGAGCGATCGCTAACATGGTGTCAATGGTGGCGCGGGTAAATCTTCCTTATTTTGATTTTCAACAAAAATCCACTTAGACGGGTATTCATCACGCAGCCATGGCCACAGCGCCCCACAATGGCGCATCATCACCCAACGCCGCCGGTACAACTTCAAAATCTACTTCCGGTAAAGCCGTTTCCCGCGCCACTCGTCGCACCACACGCCAAAAATCTTCCCCCGCCTTCGTGACACCACCCCCCAATACAAAGCGCTGTGGATTTATTAAATTCGCCACATTCCCAATACCCACACCAAGCGCCCAAGCAGCTTTATACAAAACTTCCTTAGCCACATCATCCCCAGCCGCCGCCGCCTCACTCACTAACTGTCCAGTCAGTAGCGTTAAATCATCCGCGACTAAATTTCTCAATACTTTCCCAACTTTGTGAGGTTGATTTTCCAAAACTTCCCTGGCGTTTTGCGCCATATAAGGCCCTGAAGCCAACCGTTCCACACATCCCCGCTTTCCACACAAACATATCGGCCCAGCAGGATCTACAACCACATGTCCAATTTCACCAGCCATCCCGCCTACACCCCGCCAAGGCTGGCCGTTGAGTATCCAACCACCACCCACGCCGGTACTAACAGTTATGTAAAACAAACTATCGTAACCTTGTCCTGCACCAAAGCGATGTTCTCCCAAAGCAGCAACGTTAGCATCGTTATCGACACCAACACTCACGCCAAACTCCTCTTCCAATAGGTTTTTCAGGGGAATATTTTCCCAGCCAGGGACATGATGAGATAGTCGCACTGTGCCGGTGGAAGCATCTACAGGGCCGCCGAAACTGACACCGATGGCACTTGGTTTTGTATCTTCTAGTAAAGAGTAAATTAGCGATCGCATTATTTCCAAGTCAGTGCTAGCATCTGCATTCCCTGGCGACAGGTGGCGTTGGTAACGCAACCAGTTTCTCGAACCGATGTTTACTAATGCAGCCGCTAGTTTAGTTCCGCCAAAATCGAGAGCTAAAATTAATGACATTCATTCACCTGTTTTGAATTGAGTACTCCATCAATAAACTGTTGCAATCGTTCATAATGCGAACCTTTCCAATAAATTCGCTGACAACTTTGGCAACGTTGGAATTGATCAACCTGCGATTGCACATTTTCTGGTAGTTGTTCAATAATCAATTGCTTATCTACAGATTCTAATAATCCATTGCAGCGCAAACACCTTTTAAATGGCGAAACTAATTTAAATAAGTCGAAGCGCTGTAATATTTCCAGGATTTGTTTTTCGGGGTTAGTATTTCTCACATAATACCCATAGGTTACCAAACTACGCATCAATAAACCTTTATCACGAGTTAAGAGAATCCGTGTTTGGTTGTAAGATATCTTTGCTAATTCCTCATCTTCGTAATCATTGCGATATAAAGTATCAAACCCTAAAAGTCTTAGAGATGTTGCTAGTTTACCTAAATGAATATCTAAAACAAAGCGAATATTACTGAGGGTTTCTGGTAACAAATAAATACTTGGTGTAATATTACTCCTACTAGAAATTGGATAAACATCGATAATATCTCCATCTGTAACGATGTAAGAAAAATCTACATACTCATCATTAACTTTAATAAAATCAACTTCTGGGTGAGGAACGCCCAATGACTCGATGGTGTCCTTAATCGAGGCCCTCTCCTCAAAAGCATGGGAAATTCTGACTTGTTTTTGATGCCGTGGTAAAAAATGATTCAATTCTGCGTGAAAGTAGAAGTATGCGATCGCCATAGCTAGAAATCTTGGATTAACCAAATCAATGCAAGAATTTTAGATTTTAGATTGCCTTCGGGAATAAATCCACTAACTAACTATGTCAAATCAGCGATGTCTGGCGACAAGAAGCGTAGCTCTTTGGGCATGAACAGTAAACCTAAGAATACTCACCTACCCAAATCAACCTGTCCCGTTCTTCTAACCGCTCTGATTGATTAAATTGGAGAATTGCAACAGTTACTCGCCCAACTGCTGTCAATGGTGCTATCTCTGCTCCATTGAACTGAAAATGGTCGCTCCATTTTTGAGTCCTTGGATTGAAAAAGGGTGTTAGTTTACCAGTTTCAGGATCGAGTGACCCCAAATCAGTACCCTTTGCACGATTACAATACGGGCAGGCAAGAGCTAAATTTTCTGCTTCAGTAGTGCCACGATGTTTTTCGGCAATAATATGTTCCATCTCAAAGCTCAATAGTGCCGCACTCTGAGGAAATAAGCAATACTCACACCTTTGCTTGGCTCTTTCAATTACGAGTTTCCGTAATTGGGCTGATACATAAGTCATGGATTTTGGCGTAATTGCTTGAAAGCATGAGCTTTTGCCATACGGACAAAATGTTCTATGGTCAGATAGCGTTCTAGTTCAGCTTCACCTTTCGCTGAAAGTGTCCCTGCTTTACTTTCTGCTAGTAAATCACTCACACGAGTCTGGAATTCTGGTGAAGGTCGGATTGCTAGAATTTGTTGTGGTGTGGGCTGACTGGCCAGCAACGCAATAATCTGTTTCTCATCAAGAAAATTGCCAAACTGTTCGCTCAATAACTCTTGTAGACCGCGTTCTACTATCTCTTGTAAACGGTCTTGGAACTGCTGTAATTTTTGTCCTAGCTCCTCAGATACCTCAACAGTGATTTGCATCATCTAGCCCTGTTGTTTTTTAAATTTATCTATTAGCTATAAGTCTAGCTACAAATTTATCTATTAGTTTAATTTTATAAGTAAATAGTATAAATTCAATCTTTGCTAGTAAGTATAGTATCTATCAAGGAATCAAAGGTCGCTTAGTTAGGCTTTGTAAGGCTGTCCTTGGTCAGAGTTGACATTATTGAGAAAAATTATCTATTCTTTAATAAAGATCAATCCTTGTTTTAGCGACACTTCCCTAAGATGAATTGGCAATTTACCTTAATTTCAGCAACCTGCTGGAGACTAACAACTGTAAAGAAAATATAATAATTGTCAAGTGCTTACATTTATTATTGACTTCAGTTTAGAGTCAAGGCATACACCTAAAATCAAATCCTGATGTGATTTTCAGGAAGTTAGATTAGGTAACAGGGTAAATACTAGTGGTCTGGCAAGTCATCTTTGCTGGGTGAGGACTGGGGAAAGGGAAAGGGGAAAAGGGTAAGGGATTTAAAACCTTTCCCCTTTACCCCGCTAAGTTGACTTGGCGAACAGTGGTCTGCCAACCCAAAAATGCGCTTGTGAAGGCTGGGGAAGGGGTAAAGGGTAAGGGATTTAAAACCTTTCCCCTTTTCCTGACTTCTCTTAGAAGTCTATTGTGTTGGCAAAGGCTACCCAATCTATCGCTCCTAGTCGGCTGACTAGTCCAAGGCTAATTACTTTTATTTTTCTAAAAATATTGAGAATAATTCGCAATATGTATACCTAGATAGATACATTAGAATATTTGATTTTGCTAGAAAAAATGAACTTGACAATAGCTGAGTTTCAGTAAGGGAAAATAAATGAAATACCAAATAACAATAAAACTAAATACAAAATTAACGTTGCTCCTACGGAAAAATGTCTCTTGACACTGTTTATCTCTATTGGAGAGAATTGATTAATTGCCACCACATTAATCAACAATGATGTTATGAAGTGGCTACCTAGTTAAAACTAGGAAATACATATTGTTCTTTTTTATTTCCTGAAATCAAGGATATTGTAGCGAAGAACACAACTGTAGTGACCAACACATTTTGTCCATAAAATACACTAATGAGTATAGTTAGATGAATACCTTTTTTTGTTCTGATTATTCACGGCAAGCGGGAGAAGATATTATTGGTAGCGCCACCAATTACCAAACTTATATTTTAGTCGAGTGTCCTCCGCCTTGGACATCAGAAGCGTTTAATTCTAAATGGGTGCCTGAGAATTTGAGGATATTAATAGAGGAAGTCAAACGTGCCAAACTGCCAATTAGATTCCTCTTAATTGCCAATGATTTATCACACAAAGTTAATCAGACTACCCTTTTGATTTATCAAAAAAAAGAGGGTTTAACCAATGGATATCATAAACAAGAGTTTATACTACAAAATATTGAGCAGGTAGCAGCCGTTGTACAAAAATGGTTATGGGGTATCGGCTCTAATTCGGAAGTTGAAACTACTGCAACTAGAGATATTTTAGTGTGTACCCACGGTAGCCATGATAAGTGCTGTGCCAGATACGGAAATCCCTTTTATTTTCACGCTACAGCAACTATTTCCAATTTAGATTTAGACAATGTGCGGATTTGGAGATCCTCACACTTTGGCGGACATAGATTTGCGCCAACACTTATAGACATGCCAGAAGGAAGATACTATGGAGCTGTGGATGGAGATTCATTCACATCGATTTTGACTCGTACTGGTGATATTCAATGCTTGCAAAAAGTCTATCGAGGTTGGGGAATTTTACCTGCTGCACTTCAGATTTTGGAAAGAGAATTAATCCTGAGTCAAGGATGGGATTGGTTTAATTACAAAGTTGCAGGTAAAGTTTTAGAACAAAGTTTAGACAATAATACGATTCTAGCTGAACTAAGTTTTGAAAAAACCTCTGGTTCTCTCTATACTTACCAGGCGAAACTTGTAAAAGATATCACCAAGACTCAAAAACTTAAAAGTTCATGCAATGCTGCACAAGAGACAGTGATTAGTAAATACACTGTAGCGAGTCTTTGGCTGACTTCAACTAAGGTAATGACTTATAGTGCATAAAAAGGAGTCAGGAGTCAGGAGTCAGGAGTCAGGAGTCAGAATTCAGAATTCAGAATTCAGGAGTCAGAATTCAGGAGTTAGGAGTTAGGAGTTAGGAGTTAGGAGTTAGGAGTTAGGAGTTAGGAGTTAGGAGTTAGGAGTTAGGAGTCAGGAGTCAGAATTCAGGAGTTAGGAGTCAGGAATGCTGGAAGCAGGAAATTTAGATTTAACAGCTAGAAGCACCACCAAATTTTTGATTTGGTGTGATATTTCAGCTGTTATTTATCCACAAGTCACACAAAATTTATTCTGAATTCAGAATTCTGACTCCTGAATTCTTCTCCTTAACCCATATTCAAGACTTTTCGCAATAGTGCTTGGTCTTCTAATTTGGCTTTTAAACGACCATTTTCGATATCTCGAATCCAGCTTTGGCTTTTACCTGCTAGCTTGGCTAATTCTCTTTGGGAGAGATTCAAATTTTTTCGCGCTTCTAAAATTTGTTCCCCCAACAAATCGCCTGTAACTGGGGACTTTCTTTTATTCTTAACACTTCGTCGCTGCTTTTTGTGTGATTCTGAGATTTGTTGTTCCCATTCTGATGGAAGTTCAAAAGCCAATATCCGCGCATTCATGAGTAGATTCCACTTCCCACGAGGGCCTGTGTCTGTGAGGCGAGTTTCAGCACCACCGTCATTAGTCCAAAATTCTAACGCTTCATCTGGATCTTCGGGAATATCCATTAACTTGGCCCACAAAGGTTGAATTTCTGGTGGGTAAGTAATTGGATCGAAAATTGGTTTCATTCCATAATGATTGAGGATTTCCAAATCGCTTTCAAAAGTTCGTAGTAGGCGTTTGCGTTCTTCGCGTTGTCTGGATGCAACGGCGATTTTTTCTTCACCGTAAGCAATACGCATTAATGTCGGAACGGTGATGCGTTGTTCTTTACCCATTTTGGTTTTGAACAACAACCACAACATGAGTCGCACTGCTCCTTCATGTTGTTGCCAAATGCTCATGACTGTGGTTAGCAGAGTTTTAGGAAGACTACCATATTGATAGAATGCGGTTCGTTCAGTAAGTGCTTGTTTGTTTAAGAAATATTGCGCCCAAATACCGGCTTTGACTTTAAAAGTTAGTCCAATGAGATATTTGCATCCCAGAGCATCTTCTTGAAAGTGGTGTTGAATGTCCACTAAGTGCCATAAACGACTTTGTGTGATAGAAAATCCGTTAACTCGGCCTTGTTGAGGCCAGTCGATGGAGATAATCAACGAGCAAGCTTGCTGTACAAGATTTTTCATTAAAGCCAGCTTGGCAGCTTTGTTTAAATCTTTGCGTTTCTCCATCCCCAAATACTTCTCGATTTGGCGTTCATCGATGGTAAATTCTTGTTCCCAAGGTTTATCTAAAGCTGTGGCATAAGCCGCAAAAATTAGATGTATGCAAGCGGCTCTAATATCCAGTCCCTCAATTGCAGTTAAATCTGTGGCTTTGTCATTCACCTTAAAGGGATCTTGGATATGAAAAGCGATCGCTCCTTTGCCTTGGTTGACTAGTCTGTTGTAGGATAAGTAACCTTGTTCGTCGATTTCCCAATTTAAGGATGTACGCTGGGCCAATACATTGCAAGCTTCCCAAATGGCGATCGCTGAAGCAAATGGATTATTCTTGCCGTTAGAAAACAAATCTAAGCTGCTAGCTTCTCTCGGCTCAACTTTACATCTCCCCTTTTTTGCCTGCCAAGGAATGGGAGAATTAGTGGGACAGGCAATTACACATTGTGGCTTTGGATAATAACCCTCACAATTGTTACAAAGATAAGGATCGATCCAATATTCATCGTCCTCTATTTTGATTGCACCCGTAGGACATTGGGGGCGGCAGTTGTCACATCCAACGCAACTGTTGTTAGGAATCGTGTAAGGCATAATGGCTCTGTTCCCACTCTAATCGTTGAGATGTCTGGCTCAGGTCTCCCCTGGATGAGTCCTGTTTATCAAGAACGGGAAGGGGAAAGGGGAAAAGGTAAAAACCTCGCTCGTTGTGTGGATTTGCGCTAGTGTCTCGTAAGAGAAGAGTTCATTCCTTTTCCCTTTTCCCTTTAACCTTTTCCCCTCTTGTTTTATCAGTCGCTACCAATTATCTTGATGGCGAGAATAATCTTTTCTCACCACACTAAATTCCCCACATCCATATTTGACTTTGCATCCAATTGAAAGCTATGTAAGGCTTTCAAGCCGAGCCTAAGATTACTTCTTTATTAACTATACATTTCATAAATAAAATAATTAAGTTGTTCGTAATGAGCTTAGAAAAAATCTTAACAATTATGGAAATATGTACCAAACGAACATATTATCTTTAACCATAAAACCTTAACCAAAGTCTTTTTAGTCATCATTTCAATTTGCAGCAGTTCCTTTGCGACTGATTTATTAATAATTTTAATATTTATTGCTTTATAAAATTCTGCCATCAACTTTACAGTTTCTTCATGATAATCTCTATTTCTGCTAGATAACTATGGAACACAAGTAATCTTTACTTTGTCAGCATTCATCTAAATATTGAATAAAAAGATAAATCCAAAATTGTTGCTTTGAAAAATACATATTCTACATATCAAAATGTAACTCATAAACATTAGATTTTGTATATGTTGATACGACAAATATATATTTTATTGCTTAAATATCAAAATATTTGCAAATAAATATCATCGCTTTTACACTCAGATTTTTCTATCTAGTAAACAATAAATATCTGTGAGCCAGACTCAACAGATATTTAATTCATAAATATAGGTGAGTAATTATTGGCAATAAATTGCATTTATAAAAATTTAAACAAAGGCAATGTGTTTTTGTATTTAAAAGTCATCAAATATTGATGGAATAAATCATTATTGAACATCAAAAAAACAAAATATTAGGATAATATAATGATTAAAGTAGGAACAAATTTTCAGGCGCAATTGCCGAGGATTAATTCATGGCACAACTAACAGGATTGACATTTGGTGGTAAGAGTTGGACACCGAAATTTGCTCAAGAAATTGACAAAGATAAATGTATCGGCTGTGGCAGATGTATTAAAGTATGCGGTTACAATGTACTAGGTTTGAAAGCACTCAACGAAGAAGGTGAATTTGTAGAAGACGAAGATGATGAAGAAATTGAACGGAAAGTAATGGCAGTTACTTATCCAGAAAACTGTATTGGTTGTGAAGCTTGTTCGCGGATTTGTCCTAAGAATTGCTACACCCATGTTGCATTAAACAATTAAGGTTTTTGGGATTAGTAAATATTGTTGTTCGTTTCAGGAGGTACTGTTTGTAGAAAGGGCAAATATACTTAGCAAGGTAACTAGAGGGTAATGTATATATTTACTTGGACTAGATAAAAAGTTCATAGTAGACAAACGCGTAAATCGTAATATGTTAGTTATTGACAAATTTAAACTTGCTAGTAGTATGACCCCATTGATATGAAGACAAACAGTGTCCTCTCGAACAACTAGCTGTTTGTAGAAGCTGCGAGCTTTCTTTGTCATAGAAGTTGAAATATAATTGAAAATTTTCTGGGGGAAAGATATGAAAAAAATCTGGAAGTTTCCCCCATTTTTTATAGCTACACGTTAGAAAGTTAATTAAGTGAAAACAAAAAACACTGCCCTGTGAAAGGGAATCGGGAAATGTAGCTTTAGCTTCTCTTTGGGAGACGCTAGCGCGAACCCGCAGGGTGGGAGTAAGGGAGACGCGGGGACACGGGGACGCGGGGACGCGGAGAATAATTAATGCCCCATGCCCAATGCCCAATGCCCAATGCCCAATGCTCAATACCCAGAAAATCACACCTTGAAAGACGGTTTACAGAGCAGGTAGTATGTATGCAACAAGTTCCTGTTTCACTATGGACTCTGGTTGCTGGGATAGTAGTCACAGCAATTAGCATTTGGATTGGTCAAAACCACACTCTACTACCGGTACAAGCATCACAACAAGCGCCTTTGGTAGATGGTTTTTTCAATGTCATGTTTACCATCGCCATTGCTTTGTTTTTGGTGGTAGAAGGAACAATTGTGATTTTTTTGGTTAAGTATCGTCGGCGCAAAGGAGATGACACCGATGGCTTACCAGTGGAAGGCAATTTGCCTTTAGAAGTTTTTTGGACAGCAATTCCCACAATTATTGTCGTGTGTTTGGGCATCTACAGTGTAGATGTTTTTAACCGCATGGGAGGTTTTGAGCCTGCGGGTCATCCCCATTCAGTAGCTCATGTTCATCAGATGAGTGGAAGTGCCATTGCAGCTACCCTCAATGATACCCCCGAAGCCACAACAGCCCCAACAATTGGTTTTGGCGCGTCTCCTTCTGCTGAAGGTAAACCAGCTGACTTAGTTGTTGATGTCCAAGGTATGCAGTACGCTTGGATTTTTAACTATCCAAAAAGCGGCATTACTTCGGGAGAATTGCACATTCCCGTGGGTGCTGATGTGCAACTCAACTTATCAGCAACTGATGTAATTCACTCATTCTGGGTGCCAAACTTCCGCATCAAACAAGATGCGCTTCCTGGAATTCCCACCGAATTACGATTTGTCGCCACCAAACCAGGTACATATCCCGTAGTTTGTGCTGAATTGTGCGGTGGTTACCACGGTTCAATGCGGACACAGGTAATTGTCCACACACCAGAAGAATATCAAACCTGGTTGACAGAAAACCAAGTTGCTCAAAAGCAAAACCCACATCAAGTGGTTGCTGTTAAGCCTGCTGAGTTATCAACATCAGAGTTTCTTGCTCCTCATGTACATGATATGGGGATTAGTGCTGTAACTCTAGAGTCAGTTGTTATGGCAGGCAATAAGCAATAGTCAACAGTTAACAGTCAACAGTCAACACTTTGGACATTTGACCGTGAACTCTGCATAGCAGGAAAAAATATGACACAGGTAGAATTTCCACCGAACACTCCACCAGAGGAAAAGAAATCGGAAACTCTGGCCATGGCCCACACCTCTCATCAACAGGCGTGGAAATGGCAAGACTATTTTACATTTAATATCGATCACAAGGTTATTGGTATTCAATACCTGGTGACGGCGTTTGTGTTTTACCTCATCGGCGGACTGATGGCGATGGCTATCCGCGTCGAATTAGCAACACCTGACGCAGATTTACTCGATCCCAATTTGTATAACGCTTTCATGACCAACCACGGGACAATTATGATTTTCCTGTGGATTGTGCCTAGCGCCATTGGGGGTTTTGGTAACTTCTTAGTACCGCTGATGGTGGGTGCTAGGGATATGGCTTTCCCGAAGCTAAATGCCATCGCCTTTTGGTTAAACCCACCAGCCGGATTACTGTTATTAGGTAGTTTTCTGTTTGGCGGTTCGCAATCGGGTTGGACAGCTTACCCTCCTTTGAGCTTGGTGACAGCACCCATCGCCCAAACCATGTGGATATTGGCGATCGTTTTGGTGGGAACTTCTTCAATTTTGGGTTCGCTGAACTTTGTCATCACCATTTTGATGATGAAGGTTCCCAGCATGAAATGGGATCAAGTACCTTTGTTTTGCTGGGCAATCTTAGCAACCTCCATCCTCGCACTACTTTCCACACCTGTGTTAGCAGCAGGTTTAATTCTGCTATTGTTTGACCTCAACTTTGGTACTTCCTTTTTTAAACCAGATGCAGGCGGTAATGTAGTAATTTACCAACACTTATTCTGGTTTTATTCCCACCCGGCAGTATATTTAATGATTCTGCCCATCTTCGGTATTATGTCCGAAGTGATTCCAGTTCACGCCCGTAAGCCGATTTTTGGTTATAAAGCGATCGCTTATTCCAGTGTGGCAATTTGCGTCGTGGGTTTATTTGTCTGGGTACACCACATGTTTACCAGTGGTACACCCGGTTGGATGCGGATGTTCTTCACCATTTCCACCTTATTGGTTGCCGTTCCCACTGGCGTCAAGATTTTCGGCTGGGTTGCTACCCTCTGGGGCGGCAAAATTCGCTTCACCAGCGCGATGCTTTTCGCCATTGGCTTGTTGTCGATGTTTGTGATGGGCGGCTTAAGCGGCGTCACAATGGGCACAGCCCCCTTTGACGTTCACGTCCACGACACCTATTATGTAGTCGCGCACTTCCACTATGTTCTCTTTGGCGGTTCCGTGTTTGGCATTTACGCCGGTATTTATCACTGGTTCCCCAAAATGACCGGGCGGATGTTGAATGAAACCTGGGGACGCATTCACTTTTTCCTCACCTTCATCGGCACGAATTTAACTTTCCTACCGATGCATGAATTGGGTTTACAAGGAATGCCCCGCAGAGTCGCAATGTACGACCCCCAATTTATCGACCTCAATCAAATTTGTACCTTTGGTTCATTTGTTTTAGGGATATCAGTGATTCCCTTCACCATCAATATTATTCAAAGTTGGATTAAAGGACAGCCAGCAGGGGATAATCCTTGGAATGGTTTGACTTTGGAATGGACAACTACTTCGCCACCTGCCATTGAAAACTGGGAAGTGTTGCCAGTTGTGACTCATGGCCCTTATGACTACGGTAATGGTCATAGTCATGAAGTAGAACCAGCTGTGACACCGGAAGCTAGTGTTTAGTGAAGCTTTCGTGGTGAATTGAAGGTTGAAATTTAAACGCAAAGGGGCGCTGAGGTAAGCGCAGAGGTACGCAGAGTAATTTGAGAAGTTGGAGTTTCAAGCTTAGGGATTTGCAAATCAAAAAAATTCAACTTTTCTTGTGGGGTGGGCGTCTCGCCCGCCTGTAAGGAGGGGCGGACAAGATGTTTATCTCACAAGATTGGGTAATTTATTTGTTGGTAATCCCTTAGAAGTGGAAGGTTCTCGTTTCAAACCGGAAGGTTCTCGTTTCAAACCAGAATGTTCTCGTTTCAAACCAGAATGTTCTCGTTTCAAACCAGAATGTTCTCGTTTCAAACCAGAATGTTCTCGCTTCAAACCAGAATGTTCTCGCTTCAAACCGGAATGTTCTCGTTTCAAACTAGAAGGTTTTCGTTTCAAACCAGAATGTTCTCGTTTAGAACTTGGAACTCCAAGCTTAAAACTCGGAACTCCAGCTTTAAAACTCGCAACCCCTGATTTATTTCTGGGTGGGCTAGTTAAAAATCATGGAAGATATTAGCCCAATTCCCAGTCCCCAGTCCCCAATACTTTTTTGCCAACAAATCTATGACTATAGCGACAACAGAACATGAAAGTGCAGGACATCACGAGGAACATCCAGATTTAAGAGTTTGGGGACTGTTGACATTCCTCGTCTCTGAATCGCTGATGTTCGGCGGATTTTTTGCCACCTATTTGTTTTTCCGTGGTACTACGGCGGTTTGGCCGCCGGAAGGAACGGAAGTTGAGTTATTTGTACCGACGATTAACACCATTATTCTGGTGTCTAGTAGTTTCGTGATTCACTTCGGTGATACAGCGATTAAAAAGAATAATGTCAAGGGAATGCAACTGTGGTACACAATTACTGCCATCATGGGAGCAATTTTCTTGATTGGTCAGGCTTATGAGTACGCAACTTTGGGCTATGGTCTGACTACCAATGTGTTCGCCAACTGCTTTTATTTAATGACGGGCTTCCACGGTTTGCACGTATTTGTGGGACTGTTATTAATATTAGCTGTGTTGTGGCGATCGCGTATTCCCGGTCTATACACTGCCAAAAATCACACCTTCATCGAAATGGCAGAAATTTACTGGCACTTCGTAGACATTATTTGGATTGTGCTGTTCACTTTAGTGTACATTCTGACACTGTTTTAACGAAAGTTAGGAGTGAGAAGAAAGTTAGGAGTGAGGAGTGAGAAGTGAGGAATTAAGAATTCATAACTCCTAACTCATAATTCATAACTCCTAACTCCTAACTCCTAACTTCTAACTTCTAACTCCTAATTACTCACTCTCCAGGAGTTAATTATGCAAGTCAATACAAACAAATTCTCATGGTTCCAGGTTCCTGATGATGTCAAAAATTTATTAATTCTAGCTGCACAAAATTGGGAAAATACATCAGAATCGGAAAAATATATTCAACAAGCCTTGGCTAAAACTGGTGAAAATACAGATGTATTAGTAGCAGCCTATAGATTTTTTTACTATAAAAATAATTATTCTCTCGCACTGCAAACAACAACGAAATTATTAGATAAAATTAAAGAACTAGAAAAATTCCCTGATGACTGGGAGCAACTTAAGCCCATATTAGTCAATCGCAAAGAAGATCCACAAATTCGATTGTACTTAAATGCTTATGCTGCTTCTGGATTAGTTCTAGCAAAGTTAGGAGCAATAGACCAAGCAAAAGAAATCAGCACTAGAGTCAAAGAGATAGATGAAAAGCATGATTTCGGAGCCGGAATTCTCCTGGATATTTTGACTCGTCCAGCAGAAGAGGATTAATTAATGTGTGGGGAATAGGGCATGGGGCATGGGGCATAGGGATGAGGAAGTGAGGGAGCAGGGGAAGATGGGGAGACAAACAGACAACTTGCAACAAGTCTTTTCCTTCGATCTCTCTATCTTCTTCCTTCCCCGTGTCCCCGTGTCTTGTTTCCATGCCCAATGCCCAATGCCCAATGCCCTTTTTCCAATCAAGGTGAACATTCATGAACAATTGGTTTTCTACTTCATCTTCGTCTTATTCTCTTTTAGGAAATGCGAGTAATAATAACCCAATATTTCCTCCGATTTACATACCTACTACGCCACCGATAGGTAGTCTTCCTAATGTTTCGCCGATTATTATCATCCAATCTTCTCAGATGAGATTTTAAAAGTTATGCAAGGTAGGGATTGGCTATTAACGGGAGACGGTCGGTATCAAGCTTGTAAATCTGTGAGGGCATGGGATTTATTGAGAGATAATTACCGCGTTTATCGGTTTTTAACTGAGGTGGAAGATGTTCTCAATAATGTAGAAGATGAATCTAGTTGTTTGCCAGAAATTCGGATGCTCGTTAGGCGCTTGATTGTTAATTCCTACTGGGTGCGGAGTCAGTATTTAGAACCTTCTCCCAAAACGGGAACCTCTGTTTTACTCCTATATGATGAATTGGGTTTTCCGTTGACGGTGCAAACAGTAACATTTGCACCAGGAACGAAATCAAATATTCATAATCATGGCACGTGGGGAGTAGTAGCGGTGTTAAAAGGTCAGGAAAAAAATACTTTTTGGCAACGCACTCAAAGTTCAGAATCTCCAGACAAAATTGAATATGCGGGAGAATTAATTCTATCTCCAGGAGATATTATTAGCTTTACTCCCGATGCCATTCACTGTGTAGAAGCACTGGGTAACGAACCCACTGTGACTTTTAATGTTTACGGTGAAACAGATCCAAAAGAAAGATTTGAGTTTGACCCAGTTAGCAATAATGTGAGGAAATTTTAAAGAGAATTCAGAATTCAGAATTCAGAATTCAGATTGTAGAGACGCGATGAATCGCGTCTTCACTTCACCCAAATTACGAATTACTAAAGAGGTAGTTGCATGGCAAGAGTAATTTTTTATAGTAAACCAGGCTGTCAAGGTGGTACTAAGCAAAAAGTTTTGCTCACAGCTGCTGGTCATGAAGTGATAGCATACGATTTGCTAACAGAACCTTGGACAGTTGAGAGATTGCGTTCATTTTTTGGCGATCGCCCCGTAGCCGAATGGTTCAATCGTTCTTCTCCACGGGTAAAATCTGGTGAGATAGTTCCAGAAAAAATTGATGCCCAAACCGCTTTAATATTGATGTTGAGAGATCCGCTGTTGATTCGCCGTCCTTTGTTACAAGTGGGCGATCGCCGTGAGGTAGGATTTGATGTTGAAAAGATTGATGCTTGGATTG
This sequence comes from Nostoc sp. 2RC, assembly GCF_014222165.1. Lineage (NCBI taxonomy): Bacteria > Bacillati > Cyanobacteriota > Cyanophyceae > Nostocales > Nostocaceae > Nostoc > Nostoc sp. 2RC. Next base: position 71,063 of record NZ_JACKZU010000001.1, on the reverse strand, counting down.
GCTTGAAGCCTGTGGATGAATCTTTCAGAGAAATGAGCGAAAATCTCATGAGTCAGGATTTACAAGGCTGCGCCCACAATGGTAAGCACGGTCATCACCATCATCACGAACAAGGTGGTTGTAAGCATCATGGTGAAGAACAGCAAAAGCAAGGTAGTTGTAGTCATTAGACCTCTTCTCTTGCTTTCATTGCTTTTTGCAAGAGATGGGAAAAGGGGTGCATCTTTATTGGGGAAAGGGCAAAGGGGAAAGGGCAAAGGTTTTAAATCCCTTACCCTTTACCCCTTTCCCTTTCCCCAGTCCTCACAAGCGCATTTTTGAGTTACCAGACTACTAGCCTTTACTGTTTTTAACGGGCTGTGGCTGTTTCTAAGGATAAATCTTGAAACATTGGGGTGCTGAGGTAGCGTTCGCCGAAGGAAGGTTGAATCATCACGATTAATTTATCGGCGTTTTCTTTGCGTTTACCTACTTGAATTGCAGCACACAAGGCTGCACCAGAGGAGATTCCAGATAATAGGCCTTCTTCTTTTGCTAAGCGTCGCCCAAATGCGATCGCCTGATCGTCGCTGACTCTAATTACTTCGTCAATCAATTCTAGACGAAGAACATCTGGAACAAATCCGGCTCCAATGCCTTGAATTCTATGGGGGCCTGGTTCACCACCTGAGAGAACTGGGCTGTTGCTGGGTTCAACTGCGATCGCTTGAAAACTCGGTTTGCGGCTTTTAATTACCTCTGCAATCCCAGTAATCGTCCCACCAGTACCTACTCCCGCAATCAGAATATCTACCTGTCCGTCTGTGTCAGCCCAAATTTCTTCCGCGGTGGTTTCGCGGTGAATTTTGGGGTTGGCAGGGTTGCGGAATTGTTGCAGCATATAAGCATTGGGGGTATTAGCTACAATTTCTTCGGCTTTTCTGATTGCTCCTCGCATTCCCTCAGCACCCGGTGTCAACTCTAAAGATGCCCCATAAGCTCTGAGCATAGCCCTTCGTTCGCTACTCATGGTTTCTGGCATTGTCAAAATTAAATTGTAGCCCCGCGCAGCTGCCACCATTGCTAAAGCAATTCCTGTGTTACCAGAGGTAGGCTCTACTAAAATGGTTTTTCCTGGCTGAATGAAACCCTCTGCTTCTGCCGCGAGTACCATATTTAAGCCAATACGGTCTTTCACTGAAGCCGCTGGGTTCATACCTTCGAGTTTGACAACTATTCTTGCTAAGACTCCCTCGGCTTGGGGAATTTTGTTCAGTTCAACTAAAGGAGTTCGTCCGATGAGTTCTGTTACGTCTTTAGCAATCCGCATTATTTAACTCCTAAAATCCTAAATCCTAGTGCAAAGTATCTATTTATAACAATAAGCTTTTGTGTATTGGTTTTGTAGTTGAGTGCAAGTGAGTGTATATGCTATGTATTTTAACTAAAACACACAATATATAAGTTTCAGAAGAACTTTTCCAAGATGTTTAGTCAAGATAATTCAGTTTGTTATGAAAATATAAATTAATCTCAAAAATTTTAATTGTTTTTTTGATTGATTGAGTTTATCCTTATCAACAGACATTAATCTTTTGTTTTGAGTACAAATTTAATTCACTCAAAATGTGAAAAAAACAGCCTGAAATCCTTATCTACATTGCTTTATCATTGAGTACTCCACACACCAGCACCCCACCTCGATAATACTAGAACCCCATCCCAAAAACACTAGCACCCATACCCCAATGAATTTTTAAAATTCCCATCAGGCAATCGTTACAGGCGTTGAGTACTATTTTAATGAATTTAATAATCTTAACGAGGCTGGGATAAACTATTTTATGGGAAGGTGGCTGATATAAATCGTATAGGATTTACGCAGAGATTCCCCTCTACCCCCCAACATTCCTAAGCGAAAGCTTAGCGAACTAGGGGGGACTTCTTAATCTCTTCTTTGAGAGGAAGATAAAAACACATTCCAGGATATGAGGGCGTTATTTCTCAGTAAAAATTCCTATTTTTTGTGAAAAGCTTGGTAGTTTCTCAATGATTAATGGTCAGCGATAATTAGACAAATAACTGACAATTAATAGTTAGAAAATTACCTTCTACACATATTTTAGCATCAGAATTGTTTGAAAAGTAGAAATATAACAGATTACAGGTAAACAAGATACAAGTTTTAAGAACAAAGCCATAATCTCAAGTGACTTTTAATTCTGTTGCCTGTTGCCTGTTCCCTGCTTGATAAAGATATTTTCTTACTGGGTGCATACTACCTAGCAAGGGAGAGCCAAAATGAAAGCCAAATTTTTAAATTTTCTTACAGTTTGTGTAGTTACTTTAGCGGTGCTTTCTCCAGAGCTAGTAGTATTTGGCATTATTTGGGAGCGACATATTGAGTTATTAGAATCACAAAATAAAACATGTGAAGTAAGCAAAACTGGTGTAGCTACCCAAACAAAAAATATACCATTACCTCAGACTAAGATACATACTTCTGAGCCAAATTTAGTTAATAAAATGCTGACTGTTACTGAGCAATATAAACTTGGCACAATCCTACAATGGTTCTTCGTGTTAACCCCTATTTGTGTTGGGTTAGCTATTATCTTTTATGACAGATATCTTGTTTATCGCGCTGCTGTTTTAAAAGAACAAGTTGAAATGTTGGAAAGACTGTGGCAGCAAAGTATTGAACAGTAGTTTGGGCATTATTAGATTTATGTAAATATTTCTAATCCTCTGGCAAAGCTTCAATTTTTTCCCTTCAAATCTAGAAAATTATCATGACAGAACAACGCCAACACTTGTATTTTAACCTAATCGATGAATTACTAAGATGCCCTAATGGTCAAGAACCAGAAATTTTAGAAACTCAGCCAGAATTAATAGATGCTGGTTTAGTAGAAACAATGCTACAAGTAGCAACGATGTTCGCCCATGAAGGCAATCAAGATGGTGCAAAATTTTTATTTTTTGTAGCCCGCGAACTAGCGAAACAATTAGGTTTATATCCTGAAGTTCCCAACTCGGAAGTTGCTAATAAGGAGTAAAAATGCTGTTGACTTCAACTGATGCCGGACAAATAGCTTTAGAGCTACTTATGGCAGATTGGAACATTTCAGAAGAAAATAGAGAGTGGTTTACAATCTTTAACTCTCGTCTCATGGGCGAGAGTTGGTACATTGTAGAACTAGGTGTAGAAGGATTTCCCGATCGCTGGTTTATTCAAGTGTATGACAATGGAGTTTGCGATCCAAACTATACCTTTATTTCACCAATTCATGGCTCTGAAGGATTTACAGATTTAGTAAATTTGCCGGATATTGTTGCTGAAGTTTTAGTTTGCGAACGCAATGCAAGATAATAACAATTAAAAATTAAAAAGAAGAATTCAGAATTCAGAATTCAGAATCCAGAATTCAACAATCAGAATTAAAAAGAGGTGTACCACATCGGTATATCTCTTTTTGTTTAATATGCAACAAAATTTAGAATTTAGCAGCCAGAACATTGAAGGCGTGTTACTTATACCGTAGCCTAACGCACATCAATAAATACTCATTAGACTTCTTGCATAAGTCGGGAAAAGGGGGAAAGGTTTGGTATTTTCCCTTTCCCCAATAAAGATGTATCCCTTTGACCACAAGAGTCCAAAAAGCAATTGATTGCAAGAGGTCTATTACAAAATACAACCTAAATTTTGAATTCTAAATTCTGAGTTCTGAATTCTGAATTCAGAATTCTCATTTAATATTTTTTTCCATTACATAACGTAAATTGTCATATTTAATTGACAAGATTATGTTATATTAAATTAGAGTGACCGACGCTACAGAAATATCAGTTGAAATGATTGCTGAAGACATCTTAGCTAAAGAATTCACAAGAGTCGTCAACCACTACTATCCCAAAGTTGGAGAATTACTAGACGGGTGTTATGTGAAAGTGATTACCTGTTTTTGGGGACGACCTGCAAGACGTTTGCAATATATAGGAATTTATTGCTCAGATCAAATGATTCCTTATGTGCAAGCTCAAAAAGAAATACTGCGAGAAGTAGCAGACAACATGGGTCTAGTGCAAGTAGTTTGCATCAATAGCAAGCGATTATTACGCGACCCAATGTCGAAACTCAAAGAAAATAATCCACGCCTATGGTTAGAGTTGCAGTGGGTTGCTACTTAACAGAAGTTGACGTTCTGACAAGGGAGAGATTTGAATCACAAGTGATTAGTTGGACATGAAATCAGAATTTACTAGGAGTCCAATACGATATTCTAACTCCTGAATTCTGACTCCTGAATTCTGACTCCTGAATTCTGACTCCTGAATTCTGACTCCTGACTCCTGAATTCTGACTAGACTACTAAGATAGCCAGCACACACGGTGGGTAAAAAGTATTAACGCAAGTAATGAAAACTGGAATTTTCTGCAATTACGACAATCATCACCAAAATGCTCATCGTGCCATTTTTGAGCAAGTAAAGCTGATAAAACAGGCAGAAAGCTTAGGTTTTGAGGAAGCCTGGGTGAGTGAGCATCATTTTAGTGAATCCAATCTTAGCCCATCCATGTTAGTGTTAATGGCACACTTGGCGGGATTGACTTCAAGTATCAAATTAGGCACGGCGGCGGTGTTATTGCCATTTCATAACCCAATTCGGGTAGCAGAGGACATCGCTACTTTAGATAACTTGTGCAATGGACGATTATTATTTGGAGTTGCGAAAGGAGGGCCTTTCCCTCAACAAAATAAGCATTTTGCAACGCCAACTAATGAATCGCGTCCGAAAATGTTAGAGGCAATGGCATTGATTGAAAAGCTTTTATATGAAACTAACGTATCATTTAACGGGCAATATTATCAATGCGATCGCCTAACAATTTATCCCAAACCATTGCAACAAAAAATTCCCGTCTACGTTGCCACTGGTGGTGATGATGGTATTGAGTTTGCCGCCAAACATTCCTTCAGTTTGATGGGTGGCCCGCCGTTTTCCCTACAGAGATTAAAGAATACCATTGCCAAATATCAAGCGTTAAATGCTAGGGGTGCAGAAAATTTTGTGCTGGCACGCTTCTTTTATGTTGGCAAAACTAATGATGAGGCAGTGAGTGAAGCGTTACCTTTCATTCGCAAATTCAGCCAAAAAATGAAAGCTAATTCGGCCGAAGTCATGCAAAATAGTGCGAATCCCAACCAAAAACCATTCGATCGCACGAATATTTGTTTCGATGAAGATTATTTGATTGAGAATTCAATTATTGGTGATGTGGAGACTTGTCGAGACAAAATCAAGAAATTTCAGGACGAATTAAACTTAGGTACGTTAGCACTCAAACCCTCATCTTTAGATGTGGAAAAAAACCTGGAGAGTTTGACGCGCTACAACCAAGAGGTGCGAAATTATGTCTTCTAAATTACACCTGCTACCTCCCGATGATTTGCCTCCAACTGAGGTGACAAGAGAGGATGGAATGTTGCAGATGGAATTAGAACAGTCCGTAGGCAAATGCTTTTATTTAGCCTGCGATCGCATTACGCGAGTACTGTTATCTAATTGTCAGTGGTATCTGACAACAAACGCTAACATTCTCACATTAATTATTGATTGTCCTGACATAGTATCCTACTGGCATATTGTTAGCAATATTCCCCAGTTAGGTAATCGCTTAGAAAGGTTTTCCACTAACGCCAAAATTCGCGTTTATCCACCATTTGGCAAAGGAATGCCCTTTGAAATTGGCGTCAATGAAATCTCTGCTTATCGAGATTGGCTTTAGGTCAATAGACCTCTTGCAATCAATTGCTTTTTGCACTCTTGTGGAAAAAGGTTAAAGGGGAAAGGGAAAATAACAAACCTTTCCCCCTTTTCCCGACTTCTGTAAGAAGTCTAATAAACATCATATTGTCTCACACCCTGTACTCTTAGAGTGCAGGGTGTTGCCATTTTAAAATAATTATTTACTTTGATATTTTGACCTTTCCAAGTTATAAAATTTTTTGTGCGTCTACTTTCTTTATATCTGCTTATGTCCAAACCTGCTGACATTAGTACTAAACGCCTAATTAGTCTTGCACCCGACAATTGGGTGAAATGGGTAACACAAATACCTGACGTTATCGTAGGCGAAATTCTCAACTCAGAATTTCAATGGCTGAGTAGACAAAGTGATGTACTCATCCGTGTGGAAAATCCGCAGTATGGAAAGTTTCTTGTTATCAATGAATTACAACTGCGTTATAAACCCGAAATGCCACGACGGATGCGTGCTTATACAGCACTCGCTGAAGAAAAATATAATTTACCTACCTATCCAGTATTAATTAACATTCTTAAAGGAACTAACACAGAAATACCGACAACATATACATCAAATTTCGCAGGCTTGAAAGCAACTCAAGATTATCGAGTAATTAACCTTTGGGAAGTTGATGTAAATACTGTATTTGATACGCCATTACCTTCCTTACTTCCCTTTGTACCCATCCTCAAAGGTGGTGAGAACGAAGTTATAATTCGAGAAGCCTTACAAGTTCTGCGTGCCGACGAACAACTAAATCAACTAGAAACAGTTTTGGCGTTTTTTGCTACGTTTGTAATAGAGAGTGCCTTAGTCCAAGAAATTATGAGGTGGGATATGACTGTATTGCGTGAGTCACCTTGGTATCAAGAAATTTTACGTGAAGGAGAAGCGCGAGGACGACGAGAGGAATTATATTCCGGTATTGAATTAGCACTGGAAATTAAATTTGGAACTCCTGGCTTAGATTTAATGCCAATGATTTACCAAATTACAGATTTACAGCGATTAAAAGAAATTCAGCAGGCTATTAAAACCGTGAGTACAGTGGAAGAATTACAGCGAATTTGTGAGTAATTTGCTAGTGAACAACACTGGCGGCTATTTTTGTAGTTTCATCAAAAGTGTGTAGCCCCAGTTGACAAATTTGCGAATTTTTCAGTCAGCCATTTATACCAATTATCTAACCCCGCCCCAGTAGTTGCAGAAACTTGAAAAATTTGAACTTTCGGATTAACTTGTTTCGCGTATTCTATGCACTTTTGTACATCAAATTGTACGTAAGGTAGCAAATCAATTTTAGTCAGAATCATGATGTCACTAGCGCGGAACATGTGGGGATATTTTATCGGCTTATCTTCGCCTTCGGTAACCGAGAGAATTACTACTTTAGCAAATTCTCCTAAATCAAATAAAGCTGGACAAACTAAATTTCCCACATTTTCAATCATCACAACGGAATTTAGTGGTGGATTTAGTTGTTGCAAACTCCTGTCTATCATTGATGCGTCTAAATGACAGCCTGTTCCGGTGTTAATTTGGATGACTTTACAACCTGTTTCTTTAATTTTTTGAGCATCATTAGTAGTTTCTTGGTCGCCTTCAATGACACTAATAGATAATTGATGTTTTAAATCATTGATGGTGCGAGTTAAAAGAGTTGTTTTCCCAGCGCCTGGAGAACTCATTAAATTTAAAGCAAGAATATTGCGACCTTTAAACCAGCCACGGTTTTGGGCGGCGATTAAATTATTTTTTGCTAAAATATCTTGTTCTAATGATATAGTTGTGCCATGTATTTTTGCATGAATTTGAGATGCTTCTGTATGAGTATCGTGACTGTGGGAATGAGTAATCACAGTGCCATCAGCTAAAGTATGAGTGTGAGTATGGTGATGATTGTGTTCGGTTTCACTTACTTCTAAATTTGTAATTTTGGTTTCGCCATCATCAGAACAACCGCAGGTTACACACATAATTCCTCTATTTCGATTTCTTTAATTTTGAGTTCTTCGCCAGATATTAAATGTAATTCCACGCTACCGCAATTACAAATACCAAATGGTTTATCTAGATAAATTTCTGCACCGCATTGCTGACATCTTGCCATACCAGGAATTTCTAAAATTTCTAATGTCGCCCCTTCTAAAACTGTACCTTGAGTGCAAATATCAAAACAAAATCGAATAGCATCGGGCATAATAGCTGAAAGTTTGCCAATTTCTAAGGAAACTCGTTGTACTTTTGCACCTTTGGCGTGTTCGGCTACAATTGCTACGATATTTTGGGTAATTCCTAGTTCATGCATATAAAAAAGTATCTTAAATATTAACAAATTCGTGGTAACTGGTCGCCTACTAACATATCAACAATACGTTCAGCACCAAAAATTGTTTTTAATAACACAATACCTGGAGGTGAACTTATTACTTCCCCAACAATACAAGCTTCTTTCCCTGCGGGATGAGATTTCATCGCTGATAAGATAGATTCGGCATATTCTCTTTTAGCTATTACAACTAACTTACCTTCGTTAGCTAAATAAAATGGATCTAAACCTAGAATTTCGCAAAAACCCTTCACCTCTTCACGCACTGGAATAGATTCTTCGTACAGCCGAATTCCTACATGGGAAGTAACAGCAAATTCATTTAAAACTGTCGCTAAACCTCCGCGTGTCACATCCCGCATTGCATGAATTTGGGGACAGATATTGAGGATATGTTGTACTAAATCATGCAAAGGCTGACAGTCACTTTCAATATTAGTTTCTAAAGCTAATTCTCCACGGGCAATTAAAATTGCTGCCCCATGATTACCTAATTCACCGTTAATAATTACAGCATCTCCTGGTTGAATATTGTGGGCAGAGATGTTAATTCCTCTTGGAATGATACCAATACCAGCAGTATTAATAAATAGTTTATCAGCAGCACCACGATGTACAACTTTTGTGTCGCCGGTGACAATTTGAACGTCAGCTTTTGTGGCAGCTGCTTTCATACTGGTTGCAACACGTCGCAATGTTTCTACTGGTAATCCTTCTTCTAAAATAACGCTACAAGTTAGATATAAAGGTTTAGCGCCGCTGACGGCTAAATCATTAATTGTGCCGTTGATGGCTAATTCTCCGATATCGCTACCGGGAAAAAATAAAGGGTCTATGACATAGGAATCTGTGGTAAAAGCGAGTCTGTCTCCTTGTTGTAAAAGTGGGGCTAAGTTGAAGGTTGCTTGGTCTTCTAGTTGGGAGAGAATTGGGTTATTAAAGGTATTAATAAAGATGTCATCAATTAAATCGTGCATGGCTTTACCACCGCTACCATGTGCGAGGGTTATGTGAGTGTCTTGGATTTTATGGCGATGGGGGAAAAGATTCATGTTAAAGTGGGTGATTTTTTAAACGCAAAGGAAAGCGCAGAGGTTCGCAGAGGATTTGGTGTTAGTCTAGGGAGAAGCCACAGGCGGGGAGAGGTTCTTGGGTGATGGTTGCTTTTGGTTTTTCAGCTATTAGTTTTTTAGACATTGTAGAGAGGCGTCCATATTTGTAATAGGCTGCACAAGCGCCTTCAGAAGATACCATACAAGTACCAATTGGTGTTTGGGGGGTGCAGGCTGTACCAAATACTTTACATTCCCAAGGTTTTAATACTCCTTTGAGAATTTCTCCACATTTACATGCTTTATGGTCGGGTACTTTGAGGTTAGGAATGGTAAATTTAAGTTCGGCATCAAATTGAGCATATTCAGGTTGAATTTTTAATCCTGAATAGGGAATATCGCCTAAACCGCGCCACTCGAATGTATCTCTTACAGCAAATACTTTGTTGATGGCTTCTAATGCTACTTTATTCCCAGCTTTTTGGACAATTCGATTATATTGGTTTTCAACTTGGCAACGATTTTCTACTAGCTGTTGCAACAGCATCCAAATTGATTGGAGAATATCTAAAGGTTCAAATCCAGAAACAACAATTGGCTTATGATATTGTTGGGAAATAAATTCATAAGGGTCAGTACCAATTACCATGCTGACATGACCAGGCCCGACAAATCCATCGAGTTGTAAATCGGGGTTATCTAATAATGCTTTGAGGGCGGGAATTACAAGAACATGATTGCAAAACATACTGAAGTTAGCAATTCCTTCAGCTGCGGCTTGCAAAATGGTGAAGGCGGTACTGGGGGTTGTGGTTTCAAAACCTAAGGCGAAGAAAACTATTTCTTTGTCGGGGTTATCTTTGGCAATTTGCAGGCTATCTAGGGGAGAGTACACCATCCGAATGTCTGCGCCTTGGGCCCTGGCTTGGAGTAAACTTGTTTTGGAACCAGGAACTCGCATGGCATCGCCAAATGTGGTAAAGATGACGTTAGAATTTTGAGAGATAGCGATCGCATCATCTAACCTCCCCTTTGGCATTACACATACTGGACAACCAGGCCCATGAATTAATTCAATGCGATCGGGTAAAATTTCTTCAATGCCATATTTAAATATAGAGTGAGTATGCCCCCCGCATACTTCCATAATTTTGAGAGGTTTTTCTATTTCTTCGCACAATTTTGCAATTTCCCGGCGTAACGCTTCAGCTTTTTCTCTTTCACGGAATTCATCAACATATTTCATAGGAATAGAACCATAGTTTTTTAAAACGAACCACAAAGAAAGAAAAGAAATGAGTTTTCAAACTAGGAAAATTCTCTCTCTTCTCTCTGCGCCTCTGCGTGAGAAAAATTCTTCCCCTCAATTACTAATCTCCACCTGTGCTGCTGCTAACTCTTTCAACAACTCTAACGTTTCTGCTGCTTCTTGTTCGTTAATTCGATTCATCGCAAAGCCAACATGCACTAACACCCAATCTCCAATACAAGCTTCAGGTGGATGTTCTTCATCAACGATACAAGCAATGTTTACTTGTCGCTTCACCCCACCAACATCAACAATTGCTAACTTATGATTAACATTGGTAATTTCGATAATTTGCCCAGGAATTCCTAAACACATTTTTATCTTCTTCGCGCCTTTGCGTGAGTAAATTTATCCTATTAATTGTGCTGCTGTAATCACTGCTTGCCCTAAAGATAACCCACCATCATTTGCTGGAACTAAACTGTGAGTCAATACTTTTATACCCAACATTTCTAATGCTTGACTAACTAGCTCTAACAATACACAATTTTGAAATACTCCTCCTGTTAAAACAACCTGATGAATTACATTTTTTTGACACAGACGTTTAACCATCTCCACAATTACATCAGCTAAACTTTTGTGAAATTTAGCTGCTATAACTGCTTGCGGAATCTGTTGCTGCAAGTCATCAAGTAAACCTTGCCACATTGGACGCGGGTCTATACAATAAATACTATCTAAAAAGCTAAATTCAAAAGGATATATTAGTATTTCTTTATCATTATTTAAGTTGTGAACATTGATTAGAGCTTCCATTGCGATCGCTGCTTGTCCTTCATAGCTACATTCATCTCTATAAATACCGATAGCCGCCGCCACCGCATCGAACAATCTCCCTACTGAAGACGCTGGAGGAGAGTTAATTCTTTTCTCAATCAGTTGATTAAGTAATTTGATTGGCTTATTTTTCAGAAATTTAATTATTTCTAAATCGGCATATTTTTCTTCACATTCATTCCAGAGATTAGCACTCATTAATTGGGCATAAGTATTACGCCACGGCTGATATATTGCTTGTTCGCCGCCAATCATCGCCACTGGTTGAAATGTTGCAAGTCTCTGGAATTTTCGATAATCTGCTAACAAAAATTCTCCACCCCACAGATTACCATCTTCGCCATAACCCAAACCATCTAAAGCAATACCTAATACTGGAGGCGAATCTAGAGGAATATTATTTTCCACCATACAAGCGGTAATGTGGGCGTGATGATGTTGAATTGAACTAATTTTAATTTGATTTTTATCAGCGATTTCTTTCCCAATTTTACTGGAAAGATATTCAGGATGTTTATCGATAGCAATTACTTCTGGTTTGTGTTCAAATAAATTAAAGTATAAATTCAAAGCTTTTTGATATCCGTTAAAAGCCGCACCATTTTCTAAATCTCCCAGATGTTGTGAAAGAATTGCTTCTTTTCCTCGCAATAAACAAAAGGTATTTTTTAACTCACTACCCATTGCTAAAATTGGCGGCACATTTTCAAATCCAGGCGGTAAACTAATCGCTGCCGGTGCGTATCCTCTAGCACGTCGAATTGTTTGCACCTTATCGCCAACAACCCGTACCACCGAATCATCTACCCGATTAATAATGTCTCGATTATGAAAAAGAAAATAATCAGCTATTGTCCCTAATTTTTCTTTGGCTTCATGATTATCAACACATTGCGGTTCATCACTAATATTGCCACTAGTTAAAATAATTGGGCGATTCATCCGCCGCAAAATTAAATGATGTAATGGCGTATAAGGTAGCATAAAACCAAGACGATTTTGCCCAGGTGCAACCGAAATCGCAATCTGAAAATTCTGAGAAACATTTTTCCCCGCGTCCCTTTCCAGTGCCTTTTTATCCAATAAAACAATCGGGGCCGCAGGACTTTTTAATAATTCTTTTTCCTTAGCGTTTACAGTACAATATCGTTCAATTACTTCAATATCTCGTGCCATTAAAGCAAAAGGTTTATGATAACGTCTTTTACGATATCGCAATTTTTCTACAACAGCTTCTTGAGTTGCATCACAAGCTAAATGAAAACCACCCAAACCTTTAATTGCGACAATTTCACCTCTTTGTAATAGAGTACAAACTGCATCAACATCATCTAACATCGAGAACATAGAAGCAGTAACCGCTTTCCCATCAGCACGTTCTAACCAAGCTGAAGCACCGCAAGTATGACAAGCTACAGGTTGGGCATGAAAACGGCGATTTTCGACATCATGGTATTCCTTTGCACATTCCGAACACATGACAAACGCAGACATACTGGTATTGCATCTGTCATAGGGAATGGCATGAATAATACTCAGGCGAGGGCCACAATGAGTACAGTTAGTAAAAGAGTAACGGTAAAAGCGGCTAAAAGGATCGAAAATTTCTTTTTGACATTCTTTACAAGTTGCTGCATCAGGAGCAATTTCTGTTTTAATTGCACTATTGACGCTACTAGAAATCACGAAATTATCAGCGTTTAATTCACCTGTGTAAGGAGTTCTAATCAGTTGATTAATTTTTGCCAACGGCGGACATTCTGTTTGTAATTTAGTAACAAATTCTGTTATCGCTTCTTCACTACCAGATACGCGAATTAAAACACCTCCGCCATCATTACAAACATCTCCACCCAAACCGCAAATTTTAGCCAGACGATATACAGTAGGACGAAATCCCACTCCTTGAACAATACCACGAACTCTAATTTCTTCAGCCACCATACATATAAATCTGACTTTCAAAAATTACGAATTACCAAACTGCCACAGTAAAATTCGATTATTTCCAGAATCAGCTATAACTCCCGTTTTGCCAGAAATTTTTATGCCGTAACACCAATTTAAACTATCTCGTTTTGGTAATCCAAAATCACGATTTTCACTTTTACTTTGAAAACTAATTTGTCCGGTAATGGCATCTGCTGTTGCACCTTGCAGTGATAAAATTGACTCTGGCTTTCTCCATCCTAACAAGCGAGAATTTGCAGTATCCGCAACTACTAACCACTCTCCAGCTACACCCACACCATAAGGCATACTCAAACTACTAGCATTAGGATAATAAACCCCTTGATTCATTTCCACACAATCAAAGTTTTTTTGCCCTAAAACCACTGCACAAGGAGTATTATTTTCTGTTGGTATTCCTTGCCAAATCATAACGCGGTTATTTCCCGCATCGCTGACAACTAAATTTTCTCCCCAAAAAGTAATATCATGACACCAACGCATACTCGCTGCGGTGGGAGAACCGCCGTTGTTTTCATTGCGAGATATCATATCTGGCTGTCCCAAAACTATATCAGCAGGTTGGCCGTTTTCTGTGGGTAATTGCTGCCAAATTAATATCCTGCGATTTCCTGTGTCAGCAACAAATAACCACCCTTGATGATAGAAAACACCATAAGGCCAGTGCATTGTATTCGCAGATGCTTGTTGACTTCCTCTATTTGGTTCGTTGTCGATAAAATTACCTTGTCCTAATACTAAATCTGCTGGTACATTGCTATCTTCTGGTAAATTTTTCCAAATTAAAATTCGATGGTTCCAAGCATCTGCTACAGCTAAACCTTTGCCGCAACTACAAATTCCAGTTGGTACGTTTAAAGTAGTTCTTCCAATTGCACCTTTAGCATTTTGTCCTTCATGATAAAAGTCATGTTGCCCAATTACCCAATCAGCTGGTTGACTATCTTTAGTCGGTAAATTCCGCCATCCCAATAATCGATGATGTCCTGTATCTGACACCCATAATGTTCCATTTGCAAACAAACAAGCGCCACGAGGCCCAAACATTGTAGTCGGACTTGGCGCTACAGGTATTACTAATTGTTCTGCTTGAATAATATTCCCTAAAATTACCTCTGCACCCTGAGAAGAAAAAGGTAAATTTTGAAGAATTTTTGTTGCTTCTGGCGGTAGTTGTGATATGGGATGAATTATAATTGGGATATCCATGAACCGCAAATAAAGGCTGATAAATATTTAAAAACATTAATGTTTAACAGCATGTAACAACAGTAACATTTTGATATTTCTGATATAAAATAATCAACAAACTTATTGTCCAATTTGTTCTTTCCCTCCTCTTCTCTGGGCCTTTATCTTGAAAAGTTATGATTGCGGCGGGCTGCGCCAATGGAGGAAACCTTTACTCATACTTTTCACTGCGCCTCTGCGTGAGACAAAAAATATTGTAGCCTAATACGGTTCGGTTAAAGGAGAAAGGTTTCAAATACATCGTTTACCCCTTAAACTTTTCCCAGACCACAAGGAAAGTTTATACTGCTTATCTTAACCGTATTGTATTGTAACTGATAAATTTTTATTCAAATTTTTGCAATCTTACAAAAAGATTATCACCTTTAATTTTCACTGGATATGACTGAAGTGAAATATCCGGTACAATCAAACATTTCCCTGTCTCTAAATTATACTCAAATCCGTGGAAAGGGCAAGTAATAACACCATTTTCAACTTTACCATCTTCTAAAGGATTTCCTAGATGAGCGCAAGCATTACGGTAGCATTTAAACGTAACACCTTGGCGATATAAAATTAGCGAAGTACCAGCAAGTTGTACTGCTAACACACCCAATTCGGGAACTTGTTCGATAGTTGCTACTTTTACCCAACTAGAAGTTAACTGCGAAGAAAATGGACTGATAAAACTAGAAACTTTAGTGTTAACACTAGAGTTTTTATTGACAGCAATAACATTGGTAATTTCAGGACAATGGTTTTTAATTGCTTGTTCTACTCCCTGAGATAAGGTTAGAGTAGAAGCCGGACAACTGCTGCAAGTTCCTATTAACTTAAGTTCTACTGTATCTGGTGGTTTAATTGCCACTAATTCTATGTCTCCGTTGTGACTTTTTAAACCTGGGCGAACTTCTTCAAAGGCAGCTTGAATGCGTTGTTCTAGTGATGCTTTTGGTGGTTTAACTAATTCGTGATAAAGCAACACTGCATATACTACTTCATCGCAAGCAGCATGACGTAAAGCCGGCATTGACTCTTCTTTTAAACTTTTAATCAAATTAGTCAATGCTACTTTGTGCAAAGCTTCAATTGCTCTTTTTAAGCCTACTGCTACACACCTTTGGCTTTCATCCCACTCGGATATAATTGCCTCAAAGCGGTTAATTTCCTGAACTAATTCTTCAAGGTTAGACATAGAATATGGGCATGGAGCATTGATTATTTACAAATGTCTAATGACCAATAACAAATAACAATTTATTTGGTTTTGAAATCTTTAAGAAGAAATGGCATCATCATACCTGTTACGAAACTAGATATTGTTACTGGTAAACAGAAAGGAATTTCAGCCTGGGCAAATAACACTAATAGTAAAGAACCTACAGTAGTAGCAATAGCAGTTCGCTGAATAAAATATATGGGGTCGCGCAGTAACTTTCCTTTGAAAAATAATTTAACAGAATACCAGCCAAGTTCTAACATTTTTGCTCCTAATAATTAGTTAAGAAATTTAGTATGACTAGACCTAGAATAATGGCGGAAATTACACCAGCAGGAGAAAAAAAACCACCAAGTATTGCTAAAAATTCATACCCTATTTTTTTTCCTGCTAATAGCATCCCGCCAATAGCACCGCCAATCATAGATAAAACTATACCTGTGATTAGCCAGATAAATTCTGTCGTAATATTGAGTTCGCCTGCTGCTAAATTGGTGAGAAAATCTCCCGTAACTAGGGTTAGTAAAATGTGTTGCATTCTCTGTTTTCTCCTTAATTGAGATGGAAATACGGAGAGGTAGCGGTCACGGCAAGCACTGATAAAATAATCAATGCCCTATGCCCTATGCCCTATGCCCTATTTCTAATTGTACGTCTTGTAACGCTTTAGCTACTATTTCTGCTTGTTCCATCTGTTGATGTTTGGTAAATATTTCTAAAGCTTGTTGATAGTATGCACGTGCTTGTAAAAGATTTTTAAGATTACCATTTTCTGGGTTTTCTGGGTCATCGGGTAAGTTGAATAAAGCGTTAGCTTTGTTTGAAATTGTGTTAGCATACTCTAGGGGTGTATCTTTGGAATTACGCACTTTGAGAGCTTCGTCATAAGCGACGATCGCTCTCAAGTTATTCTCCACAGGATGAGAACTCACTAAATATTGCAAAGCATTACCCAAATTATTTTGCAACATTGCATATTCTCTGGGATGCTCAATTAAATTAATATGCTTTAGCGCCGTTTCAAATGATTGCACTGCTAATCCTTGACGCAAGTATTCCCGTTCCGATGCTAAAGGCATGGAAAGATAAGCGATCGCAATATTATTGTATAAAATTGCATATTCTTGTGGGTAATCCTGCCAAATAAATACCCGCAAAGCCTCATGATAAGCTTGGATACTATCAGTTATCCGCGCTAAATTATACGGCACAAGCGACTGTAACACCAGCCCAAAATTCATTTGTGCTTCTGCCACTTCAGAGGGCGAAGCTAATCGTTGTAAAGTTGGTAGTGCTTCTTCATAACCGACTTTTGCTTGTATTAGCAGTTGCGTGCTAACATCCGGTATTGCCTGTAACGTGCCTGACATCCCCACTTGTGCCCTAGCTTTCAACAGGGGAAACTCCTCACCACACATCTGGTAAGCCTGGTAATATAAGCTAACTGCATTCCGTAAATCTTGGGCTGTTTTGGGCTTTTTTTGAAAGCCTTGGGCTATTTCAATCAGCATTTGAATTTTTTCATCTGCTGAAGCTGACTCTGATACAACAGCTGCGATCGCAGCCTTCACTGCTGAATCTGTAATGCTAGGGGTCATAACTCTGCCATACTCTAGCCAATTGAAATTTGAGTTTCTTGACACCCACGAATGATGAAGACACTATGAATCGCATCTCATCACGGGCCATACTGATTTACGCAGGCTTCGAGTCCTTTTGGCGGAATTCCCCTTCAGATTATGGACTGGGGAGATGGGGAGATAGGGAGATGGAGGGAAAGAGGTAATTTTTCATTCTTCCTCATACCCAATGCCCAATGCCCTCTTTGCCCAATGCCCAATCTCTAAAATATAAAACACCCTATTTCTCAAATTCTAGGGGGGAATTGCCAATATTAATGTCTGTTTTAAACACCTGAGATTTAGAAAATATTGTTTGTATCACTAGTACACAAAATAGCGTTGAAAAGATATCAAAAATTGCAGTCAGCCTAAGTCTACCCAAATAAACCAGAAGGGAAAAGGTTAAAGGGAAAAGGGCAAACTGCCTGAACAGGTCGCCCACAATTCCACTCGCTTTTTACCTTTCCCCCTTCCCCTTCTCGATGAACACCGCAGTGTAAAAGCTGATCGTTGAACCCGAATCAACCGCGACAACAAAAGCTCTAGAAATAGTCAACAGTGCTAGAGAGCAAATTTTAGATGTCACTGCTGTTAGTGAAATTATACAATTAATAGAGACGATATTAATATATAAGTTGCCGAGATTGAGTCAGGAGGACATAGGAAAAATGTTTGGATTAAATGAGTTAAGGCAAACTAGATTTTACCAAGATGTTTTTGCTGAAGGTAAAGAAGAAGGTAGACAACAAGGTAAAGAAGAAGGGAGACAAGAAGCTAAGTTAGAAACCATACCTCAGTTATTAGCATTGGGTTTAAGTATTGAGCAGATAGCTCAAGCTTTAGGTTTGGATGAACAATTTGTTAGGGAAATTACACAACGAAAATCTTAAAATAATCAGGTGGTAGGTTGGGGCGCAATTTGTTGTGCCCCTACATTTTGCTGTGTTCAATTTACTGATTGCACAATACACTTAAATTAAGTATTTATTCATAATTTTTACATTCTTAGAATTATTACACTGCGGTGTAAATAAAGCTACCTTTTAAACAATCACAAGTCTTGATTGGTGAACTTTTTAATTTTCGCGTAGCGGTATTAGACTATTAATTAAGCTGATGCACATCTAAATTAGATAACTACTCATGGTATTCATTGATATTTAGTTCGTAGTAAGGACTTTAGTCCTTATTAGAGGACTAAAGTTTTCACTACAAACCTTTAATTTACACCGTTGTACTTAGAATAGCTGATTGCTAATAATTAATTTTTTTTTAATAAAACAGAGTTGAATCGAAAAATACTTTATGTTTAAAAATAAACAGCAATAAGGAAACTCCCAAAAATAAATTATTCAGCTTCAAATTGTTGACTGTCAACTATCAACCGTCAACAATAGCAATGGAATATTTTTTTACTTGGAAGTCCCTAAAATAGGTGATACTCTACAAGCTTTATCGCCTAAATCGTGCATGGTAAAAATTAGAAAAAGACATAGCCGATGACTAACGTACTGTGGCTACAAGGTGGTGCTTGTTCCGGTAACACCATGTCATTTCTCAACGCCGAAGAACCGACAGTCTGCGATTTAATTGCTGACTTTGGCATCAAGGTACTTTGGCATCCATCCTTAGGATTAGAACTAGGTGATAATTTACAAACACTGCTACGGGATTGTATTTCTGGCATAATTCCCCTAGACATTTTGGTCTTTGAAGGCAGTGTTGTCAACGCTCCCAACGGTACTGGGGAATGGAATCGGTTTGCCGATCGCCCCATGAAAGATTGGTTAACAGATTTGGCCAAAGCTGCCAAATTTATCGTCGCTGTGGGAGATTGTGCCACTTGGGGAGGAATTCCCGCCATGTCGCCCAACCCAAGCGAATCGGAAGGTTTGCAATTTCTCAAGCGTCAAGAAGGTGGCTTTTTAGGTAAAGATTTCGTTTCCCAAGCCGGATTACCTGTAATTAATATTCCCGGATGTCCCGCACATCCCGATTGGATTACGCAGATATTAGTGGCGATCGCTACTGGACGCATAGCAGACATCGCCCTCGATGAATTGCATCGTCCGCAAACGTTCTTCAACACCTATACCCAAACAGGTTGTACTCGTAACGTCCACTTTGCCTACAAAGCATCAACCGCCGAATTCGGTCAGCGTAAAGGATGCCTATTTTATGACTTGGGTTGTCGCGGCCCCATGACCCATTCCTCCTGCAACCGCATCCTATGGAATCGTGTCTCCTCCAAAACCCGCGCCGGAATGCCTTGTTTGGGTTGCACCGAACCAGAATTTCCCTTCTTTGACCTCAAACCAGGAACCGTATTTAAAACCCAAACAGTTATGGGGGTTCCCAAAGAATTACCGCCAGGAGTCAACAAAAAAGACTACGCCATACTCACAATGGTGGCAAAAGACGCAGCACCACCTTGGGCGGAAGAAGACTTTTTTACAGTTTAGGGAATGGGGCATTGGGCATGGGGCATTGGGCATGGGGCATTGGGCATGGGGCATTGGTTATTCCCCGCGTTTCCCTATCTCCCCATCTCCCTACTCCCCTTACCAATTATTAAAGGAGAAGAGAATGGGAATTCAAACATTAGATATATCGCCCGTTGGTAGAGTTGAAGGCGATTTAGATGTCAGAGTCGATATTGAAAATGGGCGGGTAGTCAACGCCTGGACTCATGCGGAACTGTTTCGCGGATTTGAAATTATCTTACGCGGTAAAGACCCCCAAGCTGGATTAATTGTTACGCCTCGAATTTGCGGAATTTGCGGTGGTTCTCACTTAACTTCTGCATCTTGGGCATTAGATACAGCTTGGGAAACAGAAGTTCCACGCAATGCAATTTTGGCGAGAAATCTCGGTCAAATTGTGGAAACAATCCAAAGTATTCCCCGTTATTTTTATGGATTGTTTGCCATTGATTTGACTAATAAAAAATACCGCAATAGTCGGTTTTATGACGAAGCTATCAGACGCTTTGCCGCTTTCACTGGTAAATCTTACGAATTAGGCGTGACAATTTCCGCTAAACCTGTAGAAATTTATGCGCTATTAGGCGGCCAATGGCCCCACAGCAGTTATATGGAAATAAATTGGGGAATTGCTTATATAGTAAGGATTTGCCAGCATAGCTTTAATGATTCCCTGGCTTTTCCTTAAATTAGGCGATAAACCCACCGTCAACTACGCCATAAGCAAAGATAGCAAGCAGCAAATCCATTTATTTTTCTCTGCTAAAAGTTATTTGATTTTTTCAGGTATTACCTAATTTTTCCCTAACCTAGATTAGCGATGTCTAGCGACAAGCCGCTCTGGGTCTACGCAGTTAAAGAAATCCAAGGTAAGTAGTTAAGTATAATTATTTTCTTAACTTTGAAATATAAAGCCCTATTTTTATCAATATAAATACGCAAATAGTATTATCTTTGTTTAAATAATCACATTAAAATTGGATATGTAAATATTAATTTCCTTGTTTGGAAATTGAGCGATCGCTTTCTCAAATCGCAATATATCAAGCATCATAACCATTTCCTTTGAGAATTATACAGAAATCAGTTAGCCCTTCTTGCCTCGCCCCAACTCCAAAATCGTCTAAACTCAAAGTGTCCGCCAACTGCTAAAGTCCCATGTCTCGCTGGTTCAACATTGCAGGCCCATGTCAAGCCGACAAACACTATATCCTACCCCCTACCAGTCGTCTCCCCGACTGGGAAATGCTGATTGAACAAGAAAGTTATTTTGTCGTTCATGCACCGCGACAAACGGGGAAAACCACAGCAATGTTAGCTCTAGCGCAGGAACTTACCGCCACTGGACGTTATGCAGCAGTAGTGGTATCTGCGGAGGTAGGAAGTGCATTTAATCATGACCCAGGTGCAGCAGAATTGGCGATATTGGGAACTTGGTACGATACAATTTCGATCCGATTACCCAATGAATTGCAACCACCTGTTCTCAAACAAGGGCAAAAAGAAGAACCAGGACGGAGAATTAGGGCTTTTTTACAGGCTTGGGCACAGTCTTCGCCCCGACCTTTGGTATTATTTATTGATGAAATTGACTCTCTACAAGACCAAACACTAATTTCAGTTTTACGACAGTTGCGGGATGGTTTTCCCAATCGTCCAAAAAATTTTCCCTCTTCTGTAGGATTAATCGGTTTACGGGATGTGCGAGATTATAAAGTTGCATCCGGTGGTAGTGAGCGATTAAACACATCGAGTCCTTTTAATATTAAAGTCGCTTCGATTACCCTCAGAAATTTTAATGCAGCAGAGGTGCAAGAACTATATCAACAACATACAGAAGAGACAGGACAAATTTTCACACCAGAAGCCACAGCAACAGCTTTTGACTTAACTCAAGGACAACCTTGGTTAGTGAATGCTCTAGCGAAAGAAATTGTGGAAAAAATGGTTAAAGATAGAAGTATTGCTATTACTAAAGAACATATTTTACAAGGAAAGGAAATATTAATTGCCCGTCAAGATACTCATCTCGATAGTTTAGCCGAACGCTTACGGGAACCAAGAATAAAAGCGATTATCGAGCCGATGTTAGCAGGTTTGGAATTGGGGGATATACCCAATGATGATATTCAATTTGTGATTGATTTGGGTTTATGTAAAATGCATCCCCAAGGTGGTTTAACCATTGCTAATCCCATTTATCGGGAAGTTTTACCCAGGGTGTTAACGGTGACACCAATGGCTTCTCTACCAATGATTGCACCGACTTGGTTAACCCCAGAAGGAGAGTTAAATATAGATGCATTACTAGCAGCATTTCTCAAGTTTTGGCGACAGCATGGTGAACCGTTATTAGGTAGTACTGGCTATCATGAAATCGCCCCCCACATTGTATTAATGGCTTTCTTGCATCGTGTTGTTAACGGTGGTGGAACCCTGGAGAGGGAATATGCAATTGGTAGTGACAGAATGGATTTATGTTTGCGTTACAGAGATGTAACCTTAGGTATTGAGTTAAAGGTATGGCGGGAGAAAAAGCGTGACCCCCTAACTGAAGGTATTGAGCAATTAGAATCCTATTTAGGGCGTTTGGGGTTGGATTTTGGTTGGTTATTTGTGTTTGACAGGCGTAAAAATGCTCTACCAATGGAAGAACGTTTATCAACTGAGGTTGTCCTGACGGAAAATCAACGTGCGATTACTGTGATTCGGGCGTGAGTATTTTGAATGATTGATTTGTTGGTTTGAAAATTGAGCGATCGCTTTTCTCAAATATGTTTAACGGACGGCTTATATTTATAACTGAGTTCGAGTGCATTGCAAAAGCTATTGAGGAGATTTAGCAAAGCATTATAGTAAAGGTAAGCATCGTCTCGTTCATCTTGGAGACGGTCATATAAAGTTAGCTCTGGCTCTGGGACTAGGCGATCTTTTGGGATATCTAAACCGGCTTCAGTTAAGCGCCCTGCCGCGATCGCAACTAGCAATGCCCCAATTGTATTGGACTCACCATTGTGAAGATCCCTGAGTCCAGGCAAGATGATCTCGGCTCCTGGCAACTCATTGAGATTCATAAATGCTTGATGTAGCGGTTTTGTAGAAAATTGCCAGTTAATGCACTTCCTAATTTTACCCTGAACAATTGAGCGATCGCTTTTCTCAAATATGTTTAACGTTGTTGTTAAGTGGCGACAGATATGACCGAAACACAGCGCGAAGAGCCTGTATTTCCGATGCAATGGGGTCGTTGGGCTGCTGCCGCAACTATTCTGTGTTGTTACAAGATGGGTACTGCTTAATTGGAAAACCAATTTCACTAACATCCATGTACGGCCCCTGATAGCCGATCGCGTAGAAAATGAGATGATAAAAAAGAACATTTATCTGAAAAATAGATTTAACAAACTTAGAGTTTTTTGAATTATGCGCTTGATAGGAATGAGCGCTTGTGTTACGAAGATTTTGCCAAGCCTTTGCTTGTGTGTTCGTTATCGCACCAGCTTTCTCTAAAGCTTTCATTTTGTCCCCAACACGAGGCTGACGCATTGCATTAATGGAGCCTTTAATACGCTCTTTAATTCCTGTACTATCGTTCCAGCCATCTATGTATTCCAAAGCTTTTTGAACAGCTTCTTCCTCTTTATTATTTAACTTTCCAAGCTGAGAGAATTCACTTGAAACAATACTCTCGATCGCAACTGTTAAAGTTAATGCATGAGCATCAATAAACATTCCACTACTAGCCTCGTATATAGCATTGAGTTGCGCCCAGAGTGGATGCAGAGGTTGCTCGTAGTTAATAATATGTTGAAGATACTTTGCAAAGAGACGACGAAAAACCTGAGCTTCGTTAATAAAATAGCCACCAAGTATAAAGGGAGGCTGAAAACGAGAAGTAACTGAACGTTGTCTAGGGCTACACAAAGTCACTTCTGTTGTATGACCAACCAGTTTGTAAGAAACCGCCCAATTAATTGGATACCCTAAGATAAACTGCAATGTTTCAAGAATACGCTCCCTAAGATACTTTGAAATGTTCTCTTCATTAGACATCACATTAATAATCAGAAGCTTCTTATCCTCTTTAACCAAGACAAAATTAAGTTTGCAGCACTTAAACTTCCAAATATTGCGAGACATAGATTTAGAGGATTGCGCTCCTCTTCCAATCGACTTTTTAGTTAATGTTATTTCGTTGCAAGGAATATTTATGTCATCAAAAACTCTTATTTCCAGACTACTTCCTCTGCACTCTACATACTGTGGAATTTCTCCTTCACAAATAATCTTTGGGATACTTCCTTGAACAATCAATTCTCCTGAAACAGACTTGTTAATATCAATAAGTATTCGTTCACAGCTCCATAGTCTACCCTTGTAGTCCACGGCGGTCAGATCGTAGTAAGCCTCGTTTGGAATTGTTTCTCCTAGCTGAAGATTTCTGTTTATATGGCTTTGGCTCTGGGCGCTTGCATAGAATTTGAAAGTGAGTTGATGGCTAGCTACTTGTTTGAGGAAACCAGAACCGTCAAACGTGTATGGATTCTGAGGCGAGCGACTTTTAACAGTTACTTTTGGGCAATCAATTTCCCACAAACTATGTTTTAGGCTTTCAAGCTCTGGTTCCGAAAGTTCAGCTTGTTCGTTCAACTTTACATACTTCTCCGTCTTCATTAAAACCCTGCCTCAGTCCTTGTCATAACTCTGCTGTACTAGAACAGAATTCTAACGCACCTCATTTATCTGAGCGTCTTACAAATAACCTTGGTATACAAACATCCTCTAAATATTTGCCAACTGTTTTAACGAAAGATAAAGTTTTTTTAATTATTCACCAACGATATAAAAAAAGTTATAGTTCGGTTTATTTAGATATTCTCCAAGAATTTTAACTTTTCAACTTCCAACTTTAACCTTTCATTCTCCATCCTAAGCGCCAATATTTCATTCTTTTGCAACTCAATTAATGACTTTTGACTAATTACCTCACCAAAGGCTTTTTTACGGTTTTCAATCCCAAACCAACGCTGATAGGTTTTTGTATGTTCATCAACGGTATGACCTAAATTGTCTGCTGCGGCTTTGATGGGTATTCCCTGAAGATGCGCTCGAATCGCGCAAGCATGACGCAAATCGTAGGGTTGAAACTCAATTCCCACTTTTCTAAACCATCTGGATATATCTCTCCGCATCCAATTAATATTTTGCACAGATGTAATTCTTGTCACCTTTTTTTCTAAAATATTTAATGGTTTGGGATTTTGTAAATCAAATAATTCTATCCATTCAGGTACAAAAGGTATAACTTCTCGATACCCAGTTTTTGTATTTTTATTGACTTTCCAAGTATGGTCTATATTTTGGGAAGATATCCACCAATTAATATCTGGTTGTACAAATAATTCCCTTGGTCTTAACCCAAAGGTTGCTAACATTCCATATACCCAACGCCACATTTCCCAGGTGTCGATTTCATCACTGATGTTTGTATTTTTGCGGTTGAGGGCGAATTTTTCAAATATGTCAAAAGAAGATACTATTTTCTCATCTTCGGGGATTTCTCGATGGGCTGGCGTGACATTATCCCGTGTGACATCGAGTGTAAATCCCAACTGAAAGGTTTTAATAAAAACAGAAGTTACGGCAATCAGTTCATTTTTTTTATTTCCCTGAAATGAATTAATAATTTCCTCAAAGTTATTTTTTGTAGCCAAAGTGCTTAAAGGAAAGTTTCTTTTAATAACAGATTGATAGTTAGCAAAAGTGTTTTGACTAGTTATAGTCTGCTGACGGTTTTGATAATATTTTTGGGCAAATATATCTAATAATTCCCCAATGGTTTTTATCTCTTGCTTATCTCTAGACTTAATTCCTAAATACTTCTCATTCCACTGGAAAGTATGACGAGCGATTAATTTACCTAACTCGTAACTTTCCTCGATCGCAGTTTTTAATCCTTCTAAATTTGCTGGTATCCCTAGAGACAAGTCATATTGCTTTTTTTCCTTACCTAAGCTGCTATCACCTGGTTTTAACGGTAGGGTAGCCCTTAACTGGAGAGAATTGCCAGTTTGTTTAATGCTAACTCTAACTCTATCCCTTTTTAAATTACTATTAGCTTCGACTAACTTCTGCTCAAAAACCGCTTGATACTGTAGTTCTGTAGCTTTAATTTTCGCCATTGTTCCCCTGTAGCTACCGTCTGTGGTGTTGTGCGGCTCAAAATCTGCAAACATATCGGCGAACAAATCCCTTGAGTCTGCGTTTGCATCATCATCTGTAGATAGGGGATATGTCTTTGATATTAAATTTTGGCGATTGCAATTACCCTGGTTTTGATTTTGCTCGCTCATTCCCTAAATATTCCCTTATTTATAAGCTGAAATTGTGAAAATAAAATGTTATTACCGAGCAAAATCACTTTATGTAATAAGTTACTCAGGAACATTTTGAGCATATCACCAGTTGCCACAGCAGTTATATGGTGCCTGGTGGCGTGATGTGCGCCCCCACTCTGACGGATATTACCCGCGCTTGGGCGATTCTGGAATATTTCCGCACCAATTGGTTAGAACCAGTTTGGTTGGGTTGTTCTTTAGAACGTTACGAACAAATCCAAAGTTATGATGACTTTTTGGATTGGTTAGATGAAAACCGCAATCATCGAGAATCCGATTTGGGTTTTTATTGGCGCATGGGTTTAGACATCGGTTTAGATAGATATGGCGCTGGTGTTGGTAAATATGTTACTTGGGGATATTTAGCCCACGAGGATAAATACCAAAAGCCTACCATCGAAGGACGAAACGCAGCGATGATTATGAAAAGTGGAGTTTATGACAGCTTCACTGATACTCACGTCTTAATGGATCAGTCCTTTACCCGCGAGAATACAACTCACTCCTGGTACGATGAAGGAACTGCGGATATTCATCCAGGCGATCGCACCACTAAACCCATCGCCAATAATACCAAAGACTTCGATAACGCCTATTCTTGGGCAAGTGCCGTGCTGCACAAAGATTTCGGACGTTTAGAAGCCGGCCCCCTAGCACGGCAATTAGTCGCAGGTGGCAAACATGGCGAATCTTGGCAACACTATGACCCCTTCATCCTCGATGTCTTCAAACGCATGGGTGGCCCTAGTATTCATGTGCGTCAATTAGCACGACTTCACGAAATTGTCAAGTTATATCGCCAAGCCGAACATTGTTTGCGCGAATTTAAATTAAACGATCCTTGGTATATCAAACCCAAAGAAAAAGATGGCAAGGGTTGGGGTGCAACGGAAGCAGCGCGCGGTTCTTTGTGTCACTGGGTGGAAATAGAAGGCGGTAAAATTAAGAATTACCAAGTAATTGCCCCTGGTACTTGGAATATCGGCCCTCGTGACGGTGAAGGAAAGCGCGGCCCCATTGAAGAAGCTTTAATTGGCACACCCATTTACGATTCTAGCGACCCGGTGGAAGTTGGTCATGTGGCGCGATCGTTTGATTCTTGTTTGGTGTGTACAGTCCACGCCCATGATGCGAAGACGGGTGAAGAGTTGGCGCGTTTTCGGACTGCTTAATTTAGTTATTTATCAGGTGCGTTAGTCGTAGGGTAACGCACCTCATATCTTGCACCTAACGGGAAAAACCACTAATACCCAAATGAGCGTGTCATATCAGGTTCGCCTAAATACTTACGATAAGAATGACGCGGAGAATTTTTAATCGTAAGTGATTTTCCGAACTTGATATCAGAAATTAACACTCTAGCTTAGGCAATTATCATCTTAAGTTAGTAGCCACTAAATTTCTATCCTAAGTCAAAACCAAATTATCCCGATGAATCACAGTTTCCGCACCTGCGTAGCCTAAAATTGTAGCAATTTCCCGTGAATGATAGCCACGAATTTTTTGCAGTTCATTGCTGTTGTAATTCACAAGTCCTCTGGCAATTTCGTTACCGTTGCTGTCACACAATTGCACTGCATCTTGTGTATCAAATTCTCCTTCTATTGCTTTAATTCCAGCCGCTAATAACGATTTTCCGGCCAAAGAAATTGCAGCGATCGCACCTTCATCTAAATATAATTTTCCTGTTGGTACAAGTCCGTAAGCTATCCAACGTTTACGCGCAGAAGTTGGTTCTGGTTGCGGTTCAAAATGCGTGCCAATCAATTCACCTTGGATAATTTTTTCTATATTCTGGGGAAATCGTCCTTGGGTAATTACAGTGCGGACTCCAGCTGCAATGGCAATTCTCGCAGCGGAAATTTTTGTTACCATACCGCCAGTACCCCATTGAGAACCTTGGGAACTTGTTTGGATTTGTGATTTAACTAGTTCTTGAATGTTACTAACTAAAGCGATGGGCCGTGCATCTGGTACGGAACGGGGGTCGGCTGAGTAGAGGCGATCGACATCAGTGAGTAAAAATAACCAATCGGCTTCTACTAAACTTGCAACCAAGGCCGAAAGAGTATCGTTGTCACCAAATTTTAATTCTTCTACTGCTACGGTATCATTTTCATTGACTATGGGAATCACTCCCAATCCCAATAATTCTTTAAAAGTATTATAAACATTGAGATAGCGGCTACGTTGTACTAAATCACTGCGAGTCAATAATACTTGAGCGATCGGCTGTTGTAACGTATTAAATAAATCATCATATACACGGATTAATCGCCCTTGACCAACAGCTGCTACAGCCTGTTTGAGGGCGATGGCTTTAGGACGTTCTGTTAACCCTAACCGCGCACAACCCACCCCAACAGCACCAGAAGAAACTAAAATTACCCGATGTCCCTGGCGTCTTAAATGACAGAGTGTCTCCGCCAAGGTGGCGATGGTAGAAAGTGCTAATTGTGCCGTTTCTGGTTGGGTGAGGCTAGAAGTGCCAATTTTGACAACAATCGTTAGTGACATCAAAAAAGTTAGGAGTTACGAGGCATTGAATTTTAGATGTGAGATTTTTTCTTTAATCCCAAATCCAAAGTTGTCATCATAACTCATTATGGTACTGCAATATACTTCCCTTCTTTTACCTCTAATAAAACTGGCTCAATCTCCCGTTCTCCTTCAGAACTAAATTTGAGTGGATAGCCTGAAGTTTGTTTGACCAAAAAATTGGCATTTTCTAAACTGGCGAGGATTGTTTTGCGACTGGAATCAACAGACAAATCTTGAATCAAAGCTTGTGTAGCATCATAGCTACTAGCAGTACGCCAACTGACATCAATTGTCCATAATTTTTTAGCTGTTTGAGCGTACTTTTTTGCTTTTTCGGCGTCTCTAAACCAAGGAACCACTGTAATTAAACCTTCTACTGCCTTTCCACCTTGGGTTAAGGTTTCGTCGCTATAAAGAGGATTAGTACTTAATAATTTTAGTTTGCGTTGTTTTTGATTTTGATAATTATGAATTGTATTATTATTTGCTTTAGCAATGTCTAAAGCAACATTACTATATTGTTGATCTGTAATTAAAACTGCTCCCTGTGCTTGCTTATCTAAACTTAGATTAACTTCCTTTTGGGCATTTAGCGTGCTTTTTGTTAAGTCTACCTGACGAATAATTTTGCCTCCTAGCTTTTGAAATTTATTTTGAAATTCTTCTGTCATACTTTGACTAAATAAACTTGTAGATTTAAAGATAACTACTCTTGTTAAATGCAAATTATTGATAGCATATTTAGCTAATTTTTCTCCCATTGCTGCATTTGAAGGTATAGTCCTAAAGAAATTCTTATTCTCCTGCAATGAAGTAGTACTACTAGCAGGAGAAATAAGCGGTATTCTTCCCTTTTTATATTCTGTTAAAGCTGCTTGTGTTGCTTCGCTAAAATTATGTCCAATCACTCCTAATATAGATTTAGTTTTGACTAATTCAGCAGCAATTTGTTTTGCTTTTTCTCGTTGCTTACCATCACCATCGTTAGCAATAATAATAGAAAGTAGCCTACCATTTAAGCCGTTTTTTTGATTAAACTCTTGTTGTGCGTGTGCCACACCGCGCAATATTTCTTCAGCAAAGTTAGTATTATCTGCTGGTACAACTACTGCTAAGGTAAAATAATTTTTTCTTTGCTTAGCGAGAGCATTATTATAGTATATTAATACTTCTGGATCTGTGCGATCGCTTTTTGTTGCTTCTGCAAATAATTCAGTAGCAGTTGCATAATTAGCGAGTCTAAAACTTTCAATTGCTTGGTCGCGATAGCTGTTATTTTTAATAGGAAAAAAAGTGCGATCGCCACTACTGAAATTACTGCTGGGATTGTCTACACAAAAAACACCTAATATTTTATTTTCGCTTCCGCTTGCCAAACATCGTGTTGACATACCAATGAATGTACCTATTACGGCCGCAGAAAATGTCATTCCTCCTGCTATTACAAGGTAACGAATACCTTTAGATAACCTCGATTTAGCTGGAGAGACTATTTCTATCTTCGAGATACTTACAGCTTTTTTTGATTCTTGTATAATTTCAATTTCTTCTGTCTTTTTTGGTCTGGAAAATCTCTGTAAAGGCAAAGATTTTTCAGTTACAGTTAAAGTCAAACTAGGCTTTTGATCGTTAGCTATACTATTGTGTTTTTTTTCCTCTAATAAAAACTTTTTTCTATCTTCATCAGTGAAATAATTTTCGGCTTCCTTGAATTTTTGTAATTCTTTAATTTCTTGTCGCAATGGATGACGTTGCAGTAACCAACGACCTACTAATTGAATTTTTATTTTATTACCTTCTGCATCTAAAAACTTATGGTCAACAAGTTCTTTGATAGCTTTTTCTATAACTTCCCTCTTAAATACACCATATTTTTGCAATATTTGAAATGGAGTTTCTCCAACTGTACCTATTTTCTGAGACTCTGCAATTGCAGAAAATACAATTTTTTCTGTAAAACTCAAACCATCCCAAAACCATGCTAGTCCTGCTTCTGCATTTTCAATTGCTTTATCAACAATATTATCTATATCTTCACGACCAATATGTGATTCATCCAATTCTCTAGCTCTGACAAAAATAGCAAAACAGATGACTTGGATAAAATAAGGATGTCCTGCTGATAGCTCAATAATGGCTGTAATCGCTTCCTGGCTATACTCTAAAATTCCCTGAGCAGGCTGAGTAATTAACTGTGTTGCACTATATTCATCTAAAAAATCAATTTCATGAATATAAGCATCTTGAAAAGAATTGAGTAAATTTGGTATGTTTGCTGATTGCCTACCAGTAAATATAATTAAAAATAGCTTTTGTTCTACTTCAATTAAAGAATGTAAGTAAATGAAAAAATTCTCCAACAGTGAAGCAGAATATTGATCGCTTAATGCTTCAAATTCATCTAATAAAAAAACTAATTTTTTACCATCTAATTGGTTGATAACTTTCGCCAAAAATTGACTATAAAAAATATATGGTTCATTATCTAAATCTTGAATACTAGGCGGCTTAATTTTTTGGTCATCTATTTCTAGTTGTTCAATAATTTCTTGAGCCAAGTCGGCTAATATCTTACAAAGATTCTCACGAGTGTAATCTTCTAAATTGAAAGCAATAAAAACAAAGTCTTCTAATTCAAAAGATTTTATAATGTTACGAATGATTGACGACTTACCGATACGTCTTTGACCATGCAACAAAGTAACTTTTATATGTTGGCTGAGATTATCTTTCAGAACATGAAACAAATCTTGCCGTCCAAAAAGTAGTTTTGGATCATCGATTGGACGACCGATTATATAAGGGTTTATCCGAGATACTAACTTTGCCATAACCTTAGGGTATATTACTTATTATTGTATCTAATTTGACAAGCAACGTAATTAAATCATTCGTTGTCAGTCAACTCAATTACTGGGGTGGCATAACCCAGTTTCCACCTTGTATTTGAACTAAAACTGGCTCTGTTTGCCGTTCCCCCTGAGAATTAAATTGGAGTGGATCTCCAGAAGTTTTTGTATTATTTACAACAAAATTATTATTTCTTAAATTATCGATAACTGTTGTCCTTGTAGAATTCGCAGATAAAGCATGAATAAGTGCTTGGGTAGCGTCGTAGCTGGTTGCAGTTCGCCAACTCACTTCTCCTCGCCATTGCTCTTTTGCTTTTTTGCCAAAGTCCTTTGCTTGCTGAGCTTCACGAAACCAAGGAACGACTACAGTTAGTCCTTCTACAGTTACACCTTTACTTAAAGTTTCATAGCTGTAAAGCGTATCTCCGCCTAAAAGCTTCATTCCTGATATGTTTCTGTTTTGATTTCTGATTCTACTAACTACATCGTAGTTAAACTTAGCAATTTCCAGAGCAGTATTAATGCGTTCTCTATCTGGAATTAATACCGCTGCTTGTGCTTTGTGTCTAAAAAGACTTCTAGAAACTTGTGCATCCATATCCAGTGATTTATCTGCTAAGTTAATTTCTGGTTTAAGCACTTTACCTCCCAGATTTTCAAATGTCTTGGTAAATTCCTCTCTCATGCTGTCGCTGTATGAACTCTCAGGATTAGAAAAAATAGCTACTGTTTTTACCTTCAAGATATTGAAGGCATATTCCGCTAATTTCTTACCCCCAGCAGCATCAGAAGGTAAACTTCTAAAAAAATTCTTTTTACCCAATAATTGTGTGCTGGTGCTAGTGGGAGAAATCACAGGTATTTCTGTTTTGCTATATTCTTGCAAGGCTGCTTTGGTAGAGTCAGAGCTATTGTGACCAATAATTCCTAAAATCGAAGAATCTTTCACCAACTGTGCAGCTACTTCTGTGGCTTGTTGTGGTTGATTTGCATCGTTGGCAATTTTCATTTCCAGCAACCGACCGCTTAAACCATTATTTTGATTGAATTCGTGCTGCGCTTGTGCTACGCCACGCAATATTTCTTGAGCTAAATTATCATTATTTGCTGGAACAGCTACTGCTAAGGTGAAAGGATTTCCTTGTTGTTTAGCACGAGCGTTGTTATGGTAAATTAATACTTCTGGATCTTTGCGATCGATTTTTACAGCTTCTGCAAATAGGTTGCTGGCTTCTTGATATTTTTGTTGTTTAAAGGCTTGAATTCCTTGGTCGCGGTAGCTATTTTTAATAGTAGGAAATAAAGTGCGATCGCCATTACTAATTTTAGTGTCATCATCTATACACAAAACTCCAAACTGTTTCTGTTTCCCTGAAGGACACTCAGATGAAAAGCGGTAAGCACCATAACCTACACTTACCACAAGCAAAGATGTAATTACTGCTAGTATTTTTTTTAAATTTGAATTTTTTGGATTTCTTTTTCTCTGATTACTAAGAGAATCATTTACTTCTGGAGTCGTAATTTGATTTTCATAAGTTTCAATTTCTAAAATTTTCTGTATTGCTGCTTTTGTGTTAGGTTCAATTTCTAAAATTTTGTTATATTTTTCCTTGGCTAGTGAGTATTCACGTTGAATAATTAAATTATGCCCGTATTCTGACAAAGCATCTAAATATCCTTCTTTATAAGAATTCTCATCCGCTTGAAAAAGTTCCTTGTGCAGTTCTAGAGATTTCTCAAAATCTTTTGCTTTCAAATATTCTTTAGCCAAAGATGTTGCAATATTAAAATTACTGGAATCTCTTTCTAAAGCTTGCTCATAGTGCTGTATTGCCAGGTCGTATTTTCCTTGTTGAGACCAAAAATTTGCTACTTCAATCAGGTATTTAACAATCTCTTCAACGGTTTCATTTTCTTGGGTTTTTAATTGCTGTGTTGTTAAATTTTGTATTTCATTTTGTAGGGAATGATATTCTAACAACCATTGACGAATTAATTCTACGGTGATTTTACGTCCGTCATCAGATAAATAATGGTTTTCTATTAACCTCTCCCAAGACTGAGATAACTCCTCTGTCTGATTTATACCATTTCTACCAAGCAAATCTAATGGTTCTTCTGGAAATCTTTTTCCTTGCTCAATAGCTATCTTTTGAGCCTCAGCTACAGCTGACATAATGATTCTTTCTTCTACTGTAAGTACCTGCCAAAAACTTAGTAAGAAAGAATCAGCTTTTTCAATTGCTTTTTTTAAAATGTCTTCTACATCACCACGTTCAACAATCCACTTTTCATTTTCTCTTGCTTGTTCAAAAATAGTAAAGCAAATAACTTGAGTAAAACATGGATGCCCTGCTGAGAATTGCAAAATTTCTTTTATTGCTTCATTTCGATATGTTAAAATATTTTTAGCAGGTTCAACGATCATTCGTTCAGCACTACTCTCATCTAGCAAACCAATATTTTGGTGTGGTGCATCCTTAAATAAATTCAATAAACTTGGTAAGTCGTTAAGATACCTTCCAATTACTGGAATAATAAATAATTTATCTTGATCTTTTAAAAGTTTTTTTAAGTAGGGGAATAATGTTTGTTGTTCAACAATATTTATCTCACCGTCATCATTACTTGCAACATCGAATTCATCAAGTAGTAATACTATTTTTCGATCCTGTATTTCTTGATAAACATTGATTAAAAAAACTTCAGAAAATAAATTGATATTTTCTTCCAATTGTGTATTTGTTGGTGTTTGTAAATTATCTGCATCTATGCCAAGTTTATCGATAATCGTCATAGCCAAGTCATAGATAATATTACTGAGACTTGACTGACTTTGGTGTTGCAGGTCAAATTGAACAAAAATAAAGTCATTAGATTGAATAAAATTTGAAACTTGTTTCAGTACAGAAGACTTACCAATCCTTCTTTGACCATGCAATAAAATAACTTTTACACCTTGGCTGAGATTATCTTCAATAAAATGGAATAGACTGTCACGACCAAAAAATTTATTGCGCTCATGTATTGCACGACCAATAATGTAAGGATTTCTTTTAGCATTTGTCATTTTATTTACCCATATTAATTACTTGGTAAAATAAGTCCTTTGGGTAAAGCAGCCATTAACTTTCCAAACCACTCCATAATCTGTGGAATTTTGTCTTTGTTTTTCCATAGCCACTTCACGGCTGTAATGAATTTATCCATTTGTTGCCTACTCATTAAATTGAGAAAAACTTTTTCTCGTGCTTGCAACCACTTTTCATCTGTTTGCCAAAGTTGTTGAATTACCCAACGCTCCATTGTCGATGAAGTGAAAGAATATATATTTTTCTCTTCATGAACAGTATGAGTTACTACACCTTGTTCTTCCAGTTTGATTAATTCCGCTTCTCTTTGACTAAAAATTAATTCAATACCACTCACATCAAATTGTTTTTGTTTGTGTAGGCGACCCTTTAAACTAGAAAGAGCCATGAGCATCAATAAAGTTTGTTCGACTTCACTACATCTTTCCCAAATATTTTGAAAAATTTGTTGGGTCACACTTTCAAAATCACTAACAAATTTATCTGCATTTGGCGCATTAGCAGTAATTAAATCTCTATGTAGAAGAAAGCCAGATATTTGCAACAAAGATGGATGTCCGCCTGTGATTTCTTTAATTGCTTCCCGTAAATCTGGTATTCTTAAACTTTTAAATATGTCGTCAATTTCCGTATTATTAAATGTTTTCAGCCGTAAAAATAAATAATGATTGTACCACGGTGAAGCGTTGGGATTGAGCTTAGGGCCTAGTTCGTTGAGACGCTTTAGGGAAGTAACAATCATTGACATATGTTGCCCTTCCGCAGAGTGAACAGCCAAATTACGGCACTCACTCAAAAATTTTTGCATTGCATCTTCATCATATTCTTGGGTCGTGTTTAGTGCTACATGAAAGTCATCTATTAGTAACACTAGATATTTATCTTGTACTTTCAGTTTTCGTAATATCTGTCGCAAACTATCTTTAGTAGGCTTTCCTGCTTGCAGAATTGTATTAATTTCAGCTTCCAGTGCAGATTGACCTGCTACTTTTTCTTTCACCAGAGTGAGTATTTCTTGCCAAAAATCTGAGGGAGTGAAAGGAGTAATATTCTCGCAACTGAAACGAACAATTACAGCTTGGGATGAGTCCATTCCATGTTCTTCCCAAGCTTGCGATGATTCTAGTTTCTGCAAAAATGAGGTTTTTCCCATCCCTGGCCCTCCCCAAATCGCTAGATGGCTGCGGTTATAAATTTGATCGAAAGCTGCGGCAATTTCTGATGCTCGGCCTGCGAAATGCTCTGGACGTACTGGTTTTCCTATAATAAAAGGATTTTGTTGTAACATTATTCAATAAAAATTTCAGTAAAATCTAGTAATTATACTATCACTCTTATGTAGCATAATGAAATAATTGCGGTGTTTGATGTAATATGCTTGTGTATAGACAAAGTTCATTACGTCTTTAGCCGCTTCCTACTTTGTGCAAACAGAAAGTTACGATTTAGGGAACTGCAAAAATCAATGATTTCGTTTCAAGTCGTTGACTGTTGACTATGAACTGTCAATAGTTAATAGTAGTATTTATACTCACTAATTCATAAGTGTTGCAATATGTAAAGCGCCAGACATCCTATAGGTGAACGCTGACGCTTTACGAGTTTATATTTATTTACTATGCGCTAGAGTCTTTTTTAGCTGACTCCATGTTATTAATACTTATGATCCCCGATTTTTAGACTCCAGCAAGATTCCTTAATCATTTCTTTAGATTTAGTTTCCTGATGATTTCTCAAGTTTTGTGAATTTTAGTTTTCTTTGGGGTGATGGAGGCTCCAAGGATTTCAGATACCCAAACTTCAAAATTTCGCACTGGATGAGAGCGCAAAGCAGCGTCTGGATGAATAATCGGTTCCACTAAAATGGTAAACATTCCTAAGCGATTACCTGCTAAAACATCAGTAAATAAGCGATCGCCTACCATTCCTACTTGATGCACTGGTAAATTCATTGCTTGCAATGCGGCTCTAATTTTACGTCGGGAAGGCTTAGCTGCACCCAAATAATAAGGTAAATTGAGCGATCGCGCAATTCCACCAATTCGCGCTTCACTCAAGTTATTGCTCACCAACCACAATGCAGTACAAGTACGAATTTCCTCTACCCAACTTTGTAGTTCTGGGGAAGCCATCCCCACACTAAAGGGTACTAAAGTTTCGTCTACATCCAACACCAGCCCCTTGAGACCATACTGTTGGATGATATCCGGTGTCAGATTTAATACTGAACCTTCTAAAATTAAATCAGGCTGCAAAAGATTGTTCCAGGTCATAGTCAACAGGCAAAATATAAATAGCTCCAGACAAAAGAGCGTAACCCAATACAGTTTAGTTAGTCGAACTCCATCCTGGAATATCTCCACGAACACTTTGAGATAAAATCCCTAAAATTTTATCGATCACTTTAATGTAATAATTATTCAAATCAATAAATATCTCGTTTGCTTCTAACTTCAAAAACTTCCAAATATCTCCAGTGGTCACCGCACCAAAAATTTTTTGAATTTCATTTTTCTCTTGTTGATTAAACAATTGTGCTGCTAAAATTGCTGCTGCACATTGGCCTAATCCACCTTTAATATTTTCATTTTTTGCTTCAATAATAATCACCACAGGCGCATTAACCGTTAGTTTTTCTTTAGAACGACTGATAATAAAATCACAATAACCATTCAGACTTCTTGCTTCATCTACATTAAAATCTACACCTGAAAATAAACTAATTGGATAATTATGCCTACGTCTTACCTCCAATAATATCGGTGTAATAATCATTTCTGAGCGAGCTTTTTCAGTGTTAATTGATAAAGCCAGTTCCGTAGTTACTTCTAAAGTATTTGTGAGTTTTTCACTAGGCTGTAGAGGTTCTCTATCCGCACACAAATCAGCTTCTTCATCAATACTGATGGGAAATGACTTTTTAAATTTACTTAATGCAAAATCGCTATAAGCCATTTTCAGTACCTCATAGCAATTTGGGATTATAAATCGCCCAATGTCCTATTTTAAAGCTAGACGGTGATATGACAAATCACACACAAAAGACAGAAAAATATTTCTTTCCCAGTCATTAGTCATCAGTCAACATCCAACCTTATTTTTCAGACAGGTTGAAAATTGGATTTTACTCTACTTCATTAAAAAGATGTTCTTCAAGGAGCGGTTGTACTTGACGAAACTCTTCTGGAGAAAGTAATTCCGGTTCGCCTGTTTTCGATATGCGTGCAAAAAATAATAGCGGATCTAAAGGTGTATAGATTGCATATTCTTGATGTTCATCATAGAAGCTAGCCAATAGCTGTAATTGCTCTGGTTCTAAATCTGCTTCCTCGTCTTCAATTTCTAAAGTAAAAAGTTCTGATTCTTCAACTGGTGGTAAATCACCTGCAACTGTCAGAGCATAAGCTGTATTTTTCAGTGTTAAGTTTTGCTCAGATAATACAGCCTGAGCAGTGCTAAAAATTTGCTCAATAATGGCGTCATCTTCTACGAGAACTGCTTCTTCTTCCTCGTCTTCACCTTGCCAAGAGAAGATTTCTACAGGTGAGTCTACAGGAAGCAGTAAAACATATTCTTGCCCATCTACTTCCAAGGTATGCTCTATGTAACATTCGAGCGATCGCCCTTTTTCATCAGTCAAAGTGATGGAACCGGCATGAGCGTTATCATTTTCTTCAGGAAATTCAGAGGAAAACATGGTCAAAATTTACAAACTCAATAAATACCAGCAACTTTGTAAATCGTTAAGCTATCAAATAGCTTTACACGTAAATCCAAATGCTGGCTAATAGTTTTCAGAATATCATGTTAAAAGGTATCAATACTCGATAGTTGCCACTGAAGTGTGAGAATTAGCACGCTTCATATCCAGCCATTGTTGCAAAATTAAAGAAGCTGCCTTGCGGTCAATTAAACCTTTGTGGCGTGATGGAGAGCGATTCTCAGCTATTAGCAGTTGTTCTGCTTGAAATGACGTTAACCGTTCATCTACGTATTCCACAGGCAAATTCAGCGCTTTGGCAAGTCTTTTGGCAAATTTTTGGACTTGACGCGCTTGAAATCCTAACGAGCCATCCATTGAATAAGGTAAACCTATAACCAGGACTTGCACCCGGCGTTCATTAATTATTTGCCGGATTTGCTCTACATCTTGTTCAAAAAATGTACGTTCAATTGT
Source organism: Nostoc sp. 2RC (assembly GCF_014222165.1). NCBI lineage: Bacteria > Bacillati > Cyanobacteriota > Cyanophyceae > Nostocales > Nostocaceae > Nostoc > Nostoc sp. 2RC. The sequence continues at coordinate 32,208 of NZ_JACKZU010000001.1, read as the reverse complement.
AGTGAGACCCGTAGCAATTAAACCAGTGCCATCGCATCCTGCAACACCAATGCGTTTGCCACCACAATCTAATCCCAAAGCTGAAATAAACGGTTTTGCTTGCTCTTGGGGTATCACACTACTTCTCCTGCTGTGCATCTGCTGATTCGGAAATCGGTGATGCTTCCATGTTATTGTTTTTTACCGAAAAATTAATCGGTTCTGACTTGCTTGGCTGTGGTCTATCTGGGGATGGTGATTTTCCTGGCTGTATCCAAGACATTCCCCCTGGTATGGGTTTTCGAGCCGGTTGTAGACCTTGTAGCATATCAGTCCACTGAATTCCTTCTAAGGAGACGAATTTTGACTCCCGTAGCTTGTGCCACACAGAGCGAGACATGATTAGTGTATGTTCTACGCGTTTTGCCCCAATTCGCTCCAAATATTCTTCTCGCTCTGCCTGATAATCTGAGGAAGCTAATTGTAAGCCTTGCTGAGGAAAATCTTGGGCAATACGAGCTAGTTGAGATAGTAATTCTGGATACAGCCAAGTATAGGCTGGGTGAACGGTTAGTGTAGCAACGTGGGGAACTTCCCCTTTGCGGTCAAGTTGCACCTGAAAATAGCCGATGGCCGCTTTGCGTTGCGGTTCAAACACGTAACCGCTGACTACTTCTGTTTTAGTTACCCATTGTTTGACGGCATCCATTAAAGCACCGAACAAACTGGTTTTAAAGTCGCGGGTATTCCGGTCAAAAACTTGACGCACCAAAGGTGGCATCGATGCCGTATCTAATTGATATAACAACTGAGCATCAGCATTGCTTACTGGTAACAGGTTGGGCAAATCTGGCTCTGCTTGCGCCAATTCAACCAGTAATTCCGGCTCGATTTCCCAGTATGTCATTTCAGCCAAACGCTGAAATCCATTTTGCCGATACAGTGCCAGCGCTTCTATGTCATTGATATTAACTTCCAATAGCCAAGTGCGAGCTTCCAAAATCGATTCAAAGCAATGACGTAAAAGCTGTGAGCCAATTCCTTGTTTATCAGCACCACCTTCTAGTAGCACTCGGTCGATGCGCCAAGTGCTGCGCGTGCGGTTAAAAGGTGACACTTGAATCATCCCTAGAAGCATACGCCCTTGCTCTGCTACATAAGCACAGAGGCGATACTGTAGCGGGTTAGGAAACCAACTCAAAAATTTGAGTAATCCATACCAGCGACGTAACCACTGCATCTGGCTGATGGCAAAATTTGCTCCCTTGGGAGTCAGGGCTGCGAATGACTCTTGAGTTATGCGCTCAACTCCGTCCAGATCCCGGTATTGGAGTGGTCGGATAACAACGCTGAGATTTCGGGGAAGTAATGAAGTCATTTTAATTCGAGCCGCCATTTAGCCTTAACTAACTGCTCTTTGTCAGAACTGCTGCAATCATCTTAACTACTTTCTGCTCTTGACTATTGCGTCAAAAGGGTGATTTCAGTAACTTAATACTTAAAAAAGCAGAAAAAGCAGATTTTGTGAGAACGCCAATGACGTTAACTCCACAACATCTGCCTTTATTTTATTTGAAATTTGATTAAAGTATGTGTATATTTATAAGCCTTGTCGAGAAACTAGCTTTTCATAGTTAGCTTGGCTTTGAAGGAGTAGTTGCTGGCGGCTATCGAAGAGTGTTTGTTTCAGGGGTGGAACAAGATTACGAGCTTGCAGAGTCATGTGTAGTTGTAGATTAGCGACATATTCACTGAAATCTTGATTCATTTCATCTGCGATCGCATCTGTTAACAAGTTTGATTCCATTGCCACTGTGTTCTCCTGTGTTAATCCTTTGCTGTCTCTGGACACCATCAAAAATTATCACGTTGCGTGGACTAACTTTTTAATTTGCAATGAACTTTAACGCTTCTTTAGAGATACCGATGTCTAGCTTGAAAAGTTCACAGCTGCGCCGCCGTTACCAAGCCAGAAGATTCCGACGCAAGGCAACAGCATCACACCGACTCGACTTTTCACTACAACCAGCTACGCCAACGCCAACCCATCAAAATCTTAAACCAATGCCACCTTGCACAGAAATAGCTGTACCACCACTATCACGGTAAGCATCAAAAGCGATGATCGCGTTGCCAAAAAGCACAGTATTGCTATTGGGAATCACATAATCAATTCCCGGCTGTAAAGCAAAACTAATCTTGTCGCCCACAGGAGAATCATCACCAGCTAACACCAACCCAGCACCCAAATAGGCATCAGCTTGCCAATTCAGGGGTACATCATAAGAAACCGTTGGTACAACTGCCGTACCATTACCAATTAAAACTTGGGCACGCAGAGAAATTGGCGCTTCCAAAAGCTTGTAACGCCCAGCTATCACCCCCCCAATTTGGACACCATCAGTAATACCGATGCTTGGGCCGATACCAATATAACTGCCATACGCTACTTGAGCCTGTGCTGGTTTAGCACTCAAAGCTAAACTCAACACCAAACCAGCTCCCAAAACAGAAAGCGAATATGGAACATATTTCATAGCCCAATTCCTCACACCATTTTTTTGTAATTTGTCGTCGGGCATAGGGCATAGAGCATGGGAAGAGGACAAGGGAACAAGGGTAAAAAATTGTTGCAATTTGTCTACTTGTCTACTTGTCTCCTTGTCTCCTTGTCTCCCTCATCTCCCCACTCCTCATTCCATTCTACGGGCAACGGGGATGAATGCCACCTTGTGTACAAATATACGCTAGCTGTTTGGAATCTAAATTTTTGGCTTGAGAAAAATCAACGCCTTGGACTACGGCGGATACCGAGCCTAAGTCTGGGGTTTGGACAAATTGATCGGCTGGATCTTGTTTGGTGGGAGCGAGAATTGTTCCTTGAAAATTAGCTCCTGCTACATTCGCTCCCCGTAAATCTGCAAGACTGAGGTCGGCATTTTGCAAGTTAGCGTTTTCCATCTGGGCAGAACGCAAAACAGCACCAGTCAAACGAGTAGCACTCAGGTTTGCATTGCTAAGATTAGCTCGATCCAAATATGCCCCTGATAAATCTGCCCCTTCCCAATCGGTGTTAGTTAAATTAGCAAAGGATAATTGTGTTCCTATGGCACTGACGCGACCTAAGCGCGCAGCGTACAAATTTGCTTCGTTCAACTTGGCGTCACCTAAATCTGCTCCGGTTAAGCTGGCTTGTTCCAAAACTGCATTTCGCAAATCGGCTCCCACTAATTGGGTGCTGTTGAGCCTCGCTTCATATAAACGGGCATTGGATAAATTAGCTCTGTTGAGGGTAGCGCGGCTTAAATCAGTACGGTTCATCATCACCCGGCTGAGGTTGGCATCAGTGAGATTAGCTTGCTGCAACTGAGCTTGACTTAAATCAGCCATCACATCGTCGAAGGTATCCCACCGGCCATCCTCTCCCATACCCCGAAAACGGGCACCCTTGAGATTGGCTTGGTTCAAATTTGCAGATTTTAATTTCACTCCTGACAAATCAATACCATCTAGAGCCAAGTTGAATAAGGAAGTACCTGGAGTACCGCTTTGACCTAATTGGATGCGACTCAGGTCAACGCCCTCGATTTTTCCAGTGTAAACAGATAGTATTTTATTGATTGTCCGCTGATTTCTTTGTAGCCGTCCTTGGCGCAGTTCTCGTTCTTGAGTTGCGCTGCTGTTCAAAGACTCTAATTCACTCACTAGAAACTGATTCTTATTTTTTAATTCGGGAATGGCTTTCGGGCCGACACTTGTCAAGGCTTGTTGAATGGTATCCACCAAACTGGGATTGGTTTCCTTCACCAAAAGATCCGCAAGAAATTGAATTGATTGTGGGTCTTTGAGACCACCCAATGCCAAAATTGCACTTTGACGTTGCTCAGTGGTAGCTCCAGAGTCGGGACTCAGTTGTTTGACAAGTTCTAGGAACTGTTGACCGTTGATTTGTTTGGTTGTTCGCTGGGATTGTTGGATTTGGATATAGACTTGAGTACCTATTAAAGTTGCTAACACAGCAGTCATACTTGTTAGCCCTACCCCAAACAAAGTCAGATTGGGATTTTGCTGTATCCGTCGCCATAAACGAGATATCTGAGTTGGTGCGGCGGAGGCTAGTTCTTCATTTCCCTGTGGCCATTCCTGTGCTTGTTGGTCGCTATCTCCAACAGACTGGGCTTGTCTGTTAGTTAACAATGGAGAAGGGCGAGTTGCATCTATGGTATAAGTACCTGCTAGTCGATTGTGCAGGGCGCGACGCCTTCCCCGACGGGACGGTAAAGCTATTCCTTCACCTAGCACCATCAACACAGCCAAAAAAGTGAATAGTCCTAAATTCGGAAAAGCGAAACTGTAACGCCACAACAGATAAGCAATGGAAACGGGTACAGTCCAACGACCAATTCCTTCTCTAATCACAACCGCTCCCAAACCAGGAGGCGCTCCTTGCTCGTTGACAACCCGTATTCCTAACCAACGTTTGGGAATTGTGCTACCAGTCTTAGCCAGTAAATACAATTGCCACCAGGAAAGGGTTACAGGCGCTAATAAGGCTATTGTCCACAAAAAATTAGTCGGCCAGGCTACGTTACGAATACCATAGCTAACAGGTAAAGCCAATGGTCTGGCGATCGCTCTTTCTGTTGTTACCAGCACAGGATTGAGCGGCACTCGATTGAAATCACTCCTCGAATTGAGATAGACACCAATGCCAAAGGGAATCAACCCACTGGTAACCACTAGTGTGATTTCAGCCGCCCAAGCAGCAAAACGCCTGCTAGCTAGCATTAGCGAATTGGCTTTTTCCGGTTCTTGTGACTGACCAGATTGATTACTTCTCCTCACAGTTGGTGTCGTCATTGCATAATTCCCTTTGACATTATTTCTAGGTCTGGATTGGCAAAATTAAAATAGACTATTGCTTACGTTGAAAGCTACTAGATACAAAAAATTTGTATCCAAGATACACTAACACTGCTAAAAGTGCCAGACTGATTACAGATGCAACCAGTTTAAATACCGCTTGCACTATGGCCAAGCCCAACAGCACTGCTACACCCGAAAATACCAGCTTTTTTGTAGCTGATAAACCGCTAAACCAAATGCGAAATCGCTCCAGTTGCAAGTTGAAGTTAGCAAAGCTAAACTCAAATGTTTGTTTTTGCTCTTCTGGTGATTGAGGAACCACCTGTGGTGAAGCATTAATTTCTGCCTCTAGCTTATCGAGGCGACGTTGCAAGTCTTCTTCTCTTTGAGGATTCATAAATTTTTCTACCCCAGCTAGGACACTTATTCAACAACATACCAACCAAATTTTATTTTGGTGCTTGTGTTAGTGATTTTAGCTAATGTCTGTGCCTGCAAGACCTTTATCAGTGGGGAGAAATTATGTTTTTTTCTTCTTATTTTTCAGCCTGCTTTCTGCACACAGTATTATTACTATTAAAATGTAATAAACATTACTTATTAAACATGATGTCAACGATGGAGTCCTAATTTTCCATATTATTAATAGTGATTGATTAAATCAATTCATTAACTATACGTTTATACTCCAAATTTTTCTCAATTCTATAAATAATCCTTTATTTGGGAGTATTAAAAGATACTATAGCTTAGGGAACAAAATAGAAATTATTGTTGTCTATTATGTCAGCGTATATATAACTATATTGCTCTAGAAAAATCTGGAGCATTGATTAAAATGAAGACTTTTAGTCTATTGACAATTATTCCTATAGCTTTAGTGATGAGTTTAACGCTCGCTGAGGTGAATTTAGCACAGACACCCAAGATAGAAATTAATCGGAATCTGCAACCAGATCCGGTAATTTTGAACGGAAAATCTGGGGGGTCTGTCAAAAGTAATTGTGGTAATATTACCACTGCACCCAATCAAATTATCCAAGTTACCGAGTCTCTGCCTTACTTACGATTATCAGTGGAGAGCCAAGGTCAGCCAACACTGTTGATTGATGGCCCTGGAGGAAAGTTTTGCGTACAACCAGATAGTTACTCTGGGGGCAAGCCAGAACTTTCTGGTTACTGGCAGGCAGGAAGGTATTCACTGTATGTAGGCGAACTCTCTGGGCAACAGTATAACTACATCCTTTCAATTTCGCAACAAAAGAAATAGTCATTTGTCCTTTGTGAGTTCACAGCAACTAATAACCAATGACCAATGACTAATCTTCCAATGATTGAGTTGGTACTTCCACTGCTTTGACATCAATAGTACCTGCTGGTGTGAAGCGCTGAAAATGACTATTTTGTACTAACAACGACTCACCACAGTTAGGACACTGCACTTGGCTGTTGTTTAAACCTGTAAATTCATATTTACAGACGGGACACTGGTCAGCAACCAAGTTTCGTTGCAACCACCAACGAAAACCAAAAAAAGCGACAACGGGTGCTACCAACAGCAACCCAAAAATAATTAGCAACGAATTAACCAACCAACCCAAGCCCAGTGATGCTAACAACCAAAAAACTGCTAGTAGAGTCAGCCAAGGTCGGAGATTTAAAAGATTCAATTGAAATGACTTAAAGCTCATTTTTGAAATTTCGTCCTGCTCTCCCTCTAGGATAGCGATTTTGGCCATTAGTCATTAGTGATTTGTCACTGGGACTGAGAACTGGGGATGAAAGCAGGTGTTGTAACTTTTGTTGGAACGCATCCAAGCCAAACAAAGCGATCGCTTGTTCTCTTAGCCATTGTCCATTACACCGCTGGTCGTTACCTTGCAGCATTTCTATACAAGCTGCTGCGACAGCATCAGGATTGCGGTGTGGTACTCGCCATCCCAGTTTACCATCCTGCAAGGGGTCAGCTGACCCATCATCATCACCAGATAATACAGGTACTTGACAAGCCATTGCCTCTAAATAAACGATGCCGAAGCCTTCTTGGGAAGGCATAATATAGGCATCAGCAAGGCGATAATGTTCCATTAATTCTTCTGTGGCAACGAAACCAGCAAATACAACGCGATCGCTTACACCTAAATCTTGGGCAAGTTGAGCTAATCGCGGTTGGTCGTCACCACGACCAATTACCAAATATTTGACTTGTGGAAAAACCTCGGTAATTTTTGGTAAAGCCCGAATCGTGACATCTACGCCTTTGTAAATATCCCCTGACCACAACCGCGCCACTGTCATTAAAACTTTAGCGCCAGTTAAACCATACTTTTCGACTAATTCTGGCTGTTTGTCGCCAGGGGTGAATTTATCCCCATCAATGGCACAAGGCATCATCTGGATGATTTTGGGGTCTAGACCATTGGTAAGACAAGCGCGATCGCGGCTATAGCGACTAATTGCCCAAATTCCGGCCGCTGATGCTAAAGCACGGCGTTCTTGATTTTTCAGTGGTTCCCAAACTTCTTTACCATAAGTTAGCACCGTGTAGGGAATCCCCAAGGACTGGCAAAGGGTTTGGATTAATACTGCTAAGTTAATGTGACCGCAGAAAACTTGTTGCGGACGATTTTGCAACAGACACTTCAGTAAAGCCACTGCCATTTTGACTCTCCCCAGTTGGGGGGATTTATTTTGAAAGTAATGAAATTTTAAATTTTCGTCTTCAAAAGAATTGAGGCAATTGGGACTATCCCGCAGCAAAAACACTTCTGCTTTATAGCCTGGATTTAATTTCAAATAAGCTCGAAAAATATCTTTTATATATGATTGAATACCGCCTTCGCGAGCAAAAATTTCTAAGAACACGAAGACGTGGTGAGTTTTTGTGTTAACTTTATTACTTAACTTTCGATTTTCTGTCACTGTAGTAATGAGCATGTTTGGTTATTTACACTCTTGGCAATGGGGCGATGGCACCGCTTTTTAATCGTTCTAAATCTGTTTTCACCATCGTTTCTAAAAGTTCTTCAAAGCTTAATTGCGGTTCCCAGCCAAGGTTTCTTTGCGCTTTACTAGGATTGGCAACTAGTTGAAAATGCTCATCTTGCCGCAATAAATCAGTATTTATAATTACATGATTTTTCCAATCTAATCCCACAGACTCAAAAGCTGTAGCCACTAAGTCTCTGACACTGTGTAGCTTACCTGTACCAATCACGTATTCTTCTGGTTCGTCTACTTGCAACATCCGCCACATTGCTTGTACGTAATCGCCTGCGAAACCCCAATCGCGTTTGGCATCTAGGTTACCCATTTCTAAAGTGTCAGTTAAACCCAATTTAATTGATGCAACTGCTAATGAAACTTTGCGTGTGACAAACTGAGGCGCGCGTAGGGGAGACTCGTGATTATATAAAATTCCGCTACAGGCAAATAATCCATAGCGTTGTCTGTGATGCACCATTGTCCAATGGGCGTGCATCTTAGCCGCAGCATAGGGATTTTTGGGACGGAAAGGAGTTTCCTCATCTTGGGGTGAAGAGAAAACATCGCCAAACATTTCTGAACTACTGGCTTGATAAAATCTGGTAGACAAACCAACGTGTCGCACTGCTTCTAAAAGTCTGGTAGCAGTACCAGTGATCAAATCTAAAGTCCCCAAGGGATTGTTCCAGGAATCTGGGACGAAACTCGGAGCTGCCAAATTATAAATCTCTTGGGGACGCAGCTGTTCAACGGCCGTTAACAGTGCCGTACTATCCCTCAAGTCTACTGTAAAAATTTCTACTTGAGTTGCTAGGGTTCCTAATTTTGTCAAATTAGGCTGTCGATGCGGGGGTACTAATCCTACAACTCGGTAACCCTGATTAAGGAGCAAATGGCTGAGATAGTAGCCATCTTGACCAGTGATTCCTGTAATTAGGGCTGTCTTAGTCATATTTTCTCCCCTATGTATTCTATCTCTCTATTAAGCACCAGATGGCAGTTGTTGGAGAACAAAAACAAGACTCTCAACACTGCTGACAAATCTTAACAAGGGAGCTTCTACAACTCGAATGCTATCTTTACTACATTCAATAATTCTTTTTATACAAGAATACTCTTTTTTCTCTCATCAAAAAATCATAATAGTTAGGCAATTTCACCTAAAAAATACATGACGTTGATTTACATATTCTTGAAAAAGTAGTATATTTATGTCAATCAAATAAGCATTTGCTTAAGCAATTATTGGCTATGATAATCAAGTTAAAGACGCATCTTGGCGTCAACGGTGCTCATAGCTGTGTAAAAAGAAAAAAGTAAAACAGCGGTTGGTTCTTCACTTTTGCAACACGTGAAGGCTAAGCGATTACTACGTACTTTCCACAAAATCTCAAATTGGCATCGATAAGTATCTTTGCTTTAGCTTACCCTTAAAAAAGCTTCACTTTGACTTTAGTACTTTTGTAGAATATTTGACAATTAGCAGACAATTTCTACCATCTGTACCGCGTTCGTACACCACACGGTCAGCCAAGCGCCTGAGGAGAAACCATCCATATCCGCCTACGATCAGACTACCTGGCTTTGGCTCTGGGATAGCATCTGGATTGAAAGGTTTTCCATGATCCCAAATTCTAATCTCTAGCCTATCGACCCACAGATAAACGTCAATGTCAATGGTTGTTTCCGGTGGCAAAGCATGATGGGCATGACGAACAGCGTTGGTAAAGCCTTCTGCTAATGCTAAATTCAGGCGTTCGAGTTGAGTTTGTGGCCAGCCAAGTTGAGACAAATGTTGAAGAAAAAATTGCTCAAACCATTCTTGCACATCGTCTAGGAGGCTGAGTTCGCTCCTGACCGTCAGATGGTCTTGCTGCACTACGGTAAGCATTAACTGTGACTTGAATGAAAGTAAACCCAAGTTGCTAGCGATCAAATTTTGCAGTTTTTGCAAAATTTTTCTGACATCTATTAATCTAAATTGACATATTCTGCGTAAAAAAATACAAAACATGAACAATTTTGGCATTCAAGGGTTAAACTGGCAACTTAACATTGGAGCTAAATGAAAAGTATTTGTATTGTTGACGATGCCAATTTTAGATTTTAGATTTTAGATTTTAGATTAAAAATTATTTTGGTAGTCCTGCAAATCAGCAGGTTATATACCATGCCACTAGCCAGCTAAACCAATCCTTCGATCCAAAATTTAAAACTTCCAAGCCCCTATCCAGAGTGCTTGGGGTTAATCCAAAATAGGCAATCCTAAATTTAATGATTGATTTTTAGTGATTTGACATTTTGGAAGTTCCACCTCAGCTTTTTAGCTGAAAACTTCAAAGGGAATGTAGACAAAAGGAGCAGTCATTTGAAGTTCCAGAATCAAAAGAAGATTGTGATGAATGACTATATCAATCATACTAAATTCCTTATAAATTCGGAATTTTGACTGTTTTATATTTAATTTTGACGCTTTTCCACCTCAAAGGTAAAATCCAAAATTCAAGTCTGATTATTAAAATTGACGCCTGTTTATTTTTTGAAAAGCACATCTGCATATGCTCTAAAAATTCACAGGCGTCAAAGCACTTTCTGGTGACTAATTTTAGAATAGTCCCAAGGTCAAAGATTTATCCAAGGGGAAGGCAGCACCAATACCTAGCCACAGGGTAACGAGGGTGCCAAAGAGGAACACTGTGGTTGCAACTGGACGGCGGAAAGGGTTTTGGAATTTATTGACGTTCTCAATAAAGGGAACGAGGATTAGTCCCAAGGGTACAGCTGCCATTGCTAACACTCCTAAAAGTTTGTTAGGAAGCGATCGCAAAATTTGGAAAACTGGATATAAATACCACTCTGGTAAAATTTCCAATGGAGTGGCAAAAGGATTTGCTGGTTCGCCCGTCATTGCTGGGTCGAGGACAGCTAGAGCCACAATTGCTGCGAAGGAACCCATAATTACGATGGGAAATACGTAAAGTAGGTCATTAGGCCAAGCTGGTTCACCATAGTAGTTGTGACCCATGCCTTTAGCTAGTTTGGCTCTCAACTTGGGATCGCTGAGGTCAGGTTTTTTCTGTGTTGCCATTTTTAAATGTGCTCTCCTGCTTAAGTTGAATTAAAGCATTTGTGAAAGCTATGAGCTACTAGACAACCCTAGCAAGCGGTAGGCGGCGATGTGTCTTTTTGCGGTCAGCCGCTTCCAGGGCGTCTAAAGCTTTCGCCTAACAATGCAAGTGTTTGTTTTTTGTAACTTATGTAGAATTATTTTTTTGTGTTCCATAAGTTTAAAACAAACAACTTCATCTGGAAACTGACAAATGTTGCCTTTTGCTAATTTTTGGAATTACAAAGGCCCAGAAATACCTTGTTTGCGGATCATCAAGAAGTGAAACAGCATGAAGACTGCAATTAACCAAGGCAAAACAAAGGTGTGTGCGCTGTAGTAACGAGTCAATGTTGCTTGACCAACGCTAGAACCACCACGCAATAGGTCGGAGATTAAAACACCAACCACGGGAATTGCTTCTGGTACACCACTAACGATTTTCACAGCCCAGTAGCCGACTTGATCCCAAGGTAGGGAGTAGCCGGTAACTCCAAAGGAAACAGTGATTACAGCCAGGATGACACCACTTACCCAGGTCAATTCGCGGGGCTTTTTAAAGCCACCAGTCAGATAAACCCGGAAGACGTGCAAAATCATCATCAATACCATCATGCTGGCAGACCAGCGATGGATGGAGCGAATTAGCCAACCGAAATTCACTTCATTCATGATGTATTGAACGGAGGAGAAAGCTTCAGCGACTGTTGGCTTGTAGTAAAACGTCATGGCAAATCCAGTGGCAAACTGGATTAAAAAGCAAGTTAGGGTAATTCCACCCAGGCAGTAAAAGATGTTGACGTGGGGAGGGACGTACTTGCTAGTAACGTCTTCGGCGATCGCTTGAATCTCCAGGCGTTCCTCAAACCAGTCGTAAACGTTGGCCATACAATCTCAAGTTCCTAAGAATCGGTTGCGTTTGATAAATTCCGAAGTTCTAAATCGGCGACGAAAGTTTTTAGGGTTTCTAGCCTCGGCATTTTACGAGTTCAGCTTTAGGCTCTCCCCCACCACATGCCACAGTCTAGAGTAGCAGCATAACCCTTTGTGGACTTTCCAGAAGCCGCCGAGTCGTGACTTCTCTCCCAATTAGCAATTTTGGGATTTTAGTAAAGGGGACTTTTTTGTTTGTCAGCTTTCAGAGTGCTAAAAGTTTTTAGAAACTTTACACTCTGTAAAGATGGAATGTATTGCGATCCCTTTATGCTCCAACACGGAAAATGGTGGACACAAAGTAGATTTTATCGTTTGCTGAGTGGGATGAACTGCATCAGTTGAGTAAACAACTTGATGAGAAGAATGCACCACTTCTATAAAAAAAGTAACATAATCGAGAGATAGATTTCATCAACAACGAGACAACAGGGCATTTCTAGGCAATTTGGGTTGAGGTGGAATTGATAATGGGGTTCATGAACAAACAGTTTTTTCGAGTTGGATTTTCACTGCTAATGGCCTTTTGCTTGGCTTTGAGTATAATTACTCAGCCTGCAATGGCTTTGACAGCACAACAAAAGCTGGTTTCTGAAGTTTGGCGAATCGTCAATCGTACTTACCTAGATGAGACGTTTAACCATCAAAATTGGGCGTTAGTCCGGCAACAAGTTCTCGAAAAGCCGCTGAGCGATTCTAATGCGGCTTATGGTGCGATTCAGACTATGCTCAAGAGCCTGGACGATCCTTTTACCCGTTTTTTAGACCCAGAACAGTACCGCAGCTTACAGGTAAACACTTCTGGGGAATTGACGGGGGTGGGATTGCAAATTGCTCTCAATGCTGAAACAGGGAAGTTGGAAGTCGTGGCTCCCATAGCCGGTTCACCGGCGGAGAAAGCGGGGATTCGACCACGCGATCGCATTCTCAAAATTGAAGGTATTCCCACGGAAAATTTGACTTTGGATGAAGCTGCGACGAAAATGCGCGGGCCCAGTGGCAGCCTTGTGACTCTCCTCATCGAACGAGACGGAGAAGCAGAAACGGAAATTCGATTGACGCGCGATCGCATTACTCTTAATCCTGTGATTTCCCAATTGCGTGTTTCAGAGCAGGGTACGCCCATTGGCTATCTTCGTCTTACTCAATTCAATGCCAACGCCTCCACGGAATTGGCAAACGCTATTTCTAGTCTAGAAAAAAAAGGAGCTGCTGCCTACATTCTAGATTTGCGAAATAATCCTGGAGGACTATTGCAAGCCGGAATTGAAATCGCCCGTTTGTGGTTGGACTCTGGCACTATTGTTTACACAGTGAATCGACAAGGCATTCAAGGTAGTTTTGAAGCCTATGGCCCAGCCCTAACCGACGATCCTTTGGTGATTTTGGTGAATCAAGGAACTGCCAGTGCTAGTGAGATTCTTGCTGGTGCCCTCCAAGACAATGGGCGTGCCAAACTTGTAGGAGAAACAACTTTTGGCAAAGGCTTAATTCAATCTTTGTTTGAATTATCAGATGGTTCTGGTTTGGCAGTGACAATTGCTAAGTATGAAACTCCTCAACATCGGGATATTAATAAACTGGGTATTAAGCCAGATAAAGTAATTTCCCAAGCACCCCTGAATCGCGAACAAATTGGCACAACTGCCGATGTGCAATATCAAGCAGCCCTGGAAATATTGAATGAAAACTCTGTTGTGGCTGGAAAAACTTAAAAATATGGGCAATAGGCAATAGGCAATAGGCAATAGGCAATAGAAACTACCAGAATCTTCGGACTGTTTGCCCTAATTTGAATTAGGGATAAAATTATACATTTGAAATCTGATGGTTAACAGTTAACTGTTAATCACCTAAACTGAATAATTTTATCTATTGCCTATTGCTTCAAAACATAATTTAGAACAACAACAATTTATTTTTCTCAGAAACATAAATTGTTGATTTCTAGTTGTTGCCCACACATGGTAACTCAATTATAAATTCAGTTCCTTCACCAAGTTGAGAATTTACACTGATGGAGCCGCCGTGTTTTTCTAAAATAATTTGACGGGCGATGGCTAATCCCAAACCAGTACCTTTACCAACGCCTTTAGTAGTAAATAAATTATCAAAAATCTTGTGTTTGACTTCTTCTGTCATTCCCTTACCATTATCACTAATGATAACTTTGACGGAGTTATTTTCTAGAAATGTTTTAATTTGAATTAAATTACGATTGAGTTTAATTTCCTCAAAACTACGTCCATGATTGGCATCTTCTAAGGCATCAATAGCATTGGCTAAAATATTCATAAACACTTGATTTAATTGACCAGGAAAACATTCAATTTGTGGTATTTTTCCATATTCAGTCAATACTTCAATGGCAGGACGTTGTTCGTTAGCTTTGAGACGATGTTTCAAAATTAAAATTGTGCTGTCAATGCCTTGGTGGATATTAAAAGAAACTTTGTAATCTCGATCGCCACGGGAAAATGTGCAGAGACTAGTGCTAATATTTTTCAATCTCTCACAGGCCATTGTCATGGAATCAATTGCTTTAGGCAAGTCTTCTAGGATGTAATCCAAGTCAATTTCTTGGGCATGGTCAAGGATTTCTTCACTCTTGTGGGATAGACTTTCTTGATATAGTCTCAGATGTTCAACAAAATCAGCAAAAGTGGGTTTAGCTTGTTTGAGAGTGGCAGAAATAAAACCAAGGGGATTATTCATTTCGTGAGCGACACCAGCCACTAAATTGCCCAAAGCAGACATTTTCTCACTTTGAATAATTTGTAATTGGGCGTTTTGCAAATTAATTAAAGCTTGTTCTAAATCTTGTGATTTTTGCTGCAAAGCAATTTCAGTCAGTTTGCGATCGCTAATATCTCGCATCACAACTACTGCACCAAGTTTGTTACCCTGACTATCAAAGATAGCTTGTCCGCTAGATAATAAAATTCTCCTCAAACCATGCTTCGGTGCAATTACTATTTCGAGATTTTCCACAATTTCTCCTTGAAAGGCGCGAACCAAAGGAATTTCTGTGGTAGACAAAGGGGTTTTACCATCAGGTTGATAGAGATCGAAATGTTCTGCCCATGCTTCTGGTGGTAATGACTGTATTGGTAAGCCATGAAATTCACGAGTTGCTTTATTAAATAAAGTCAGGTTACCAGTAGCATCACAAACAACAATGCCATCAGTAATATTGTGAATTATGGCATTTAAAAACTCTCGTTCTTTGGCTAGGGATGCTTCGATTTGTTTGCGATCGCTAATATCAATTACTACCCCATCCCATACAATTGCACCATCGGCTTGTCGCTCTGGACGAGCAGCAGATTGAATCCATTTGATGCTTCCTGAAGGTAAGATAATCCGCCATTCTTGTTTAAAAGGTGTCAAAGTTTGGGCAGAGTAGATCATTGCTTTGGCGATAGCTGTGTCGTCTTCAGGATGATGCATAGCGTAAAGACTATGTATCCCGGCCATCACGGATTGTGGTTCTAAACCATACAAATCCAAACAGCCAGAACTGACGTAGGGTGTTGAACTTGAACCATCCGCAGCTAGACGGAATTGATACACCATACCAGGAATATTATTTGCCAAATTTTGAAAGCGGGTTTCACTAGCCTGCAATTTTGCTAAAGATTGTGCCAATTGTTGGGCGTAGTTCTGGGAATTAGCATAAAGTCGGGCATTTTCCAGAGAAATGGCAGCTTGGGCGCAAAGTAAGTTGAGCAGCTTGACGCGATCGCTGGTAAAGGCTCCAGTCACAAGATTATTTTCTAGGTACAATACACCAAGCAATTGACCCTGATGCAAAATCGGGCTGCACAAGATACTCTTGGGCTGTTGTCGCTGGATGTAAGGGTCATTAGTTAATTGCCGATTTACTCTAGCATCAATAATTACCGCAGGTTGTAGGGTGCGTTTGACGGTATTAATCAAACTTATGGGCACATCCTCGCTGTCTTCAAGAAATTGTGGTTTGTGCAGCATCGGGCAAAAATCACTACCAGTGACGGATTGCACCATCAACTGTTGTTCGTGGGATAGCAGCAACACGCATTTCTCGGCTCCAGAATTTTCAATCAAAATATCCAGCAATGTTGAGAGCAATTTTTCCAGTTCGATTTCGCCAGAAAGGATTTGAGAAGCTTTGAGAACCGCAGCTAAATCTAAAGCCACAGAGACGTTGCTACTACTGGAACTGGCGGAACTGGTGGAGGTGACAGTTCCTAAGTTGAAGATGGTTTCAGACGTGGAGAGGAGAGAGTGGGTTTGCTGGAGGATGGGGGCCAGTAGTTGGGGATAGCGTTTTTCTAAGTCGGCGACTTTGGCTTTGGCACCCCAATGAGCATAGCCATAATAAGCTTCGGTGATGTATTCTTGGGCGATGCGCTGTTTACCCCAATCTAGGTAGAATTTAGCAGCTAGTTCGTTGGCTAGTGCTTGTTCTTGGATGTAGCCGTGTTCTTTGGCTAGAGTTATGGCGCGATCGTAATAGTCAATTGCGTCAGCTTTGTTGCCTAGAATCCGATGCTGTTCTGCTGCAACCAAATCAAATTTATGTTGAAAATTCATTGGTGCATCGCTAGCCCATTGTTGCATTTTTTCCTGATTATTCCTAACTCGATTCAGGAGGTTTTCTCTTTGCAAATCTGCTACGAATGGGTAAATTGCTAAGTGCGCCAAAGAATCATAAAAATAAGACACTGGTACAACCACAAGACCTGGCACTCCATCTATATATTGTTCAGCTTGTTGTGCATTTGCCTGTGCTTGTGAATAGTCTCCAAACAAGTAGTAAAGAATCAATTTATTAAAATAAAAATGATGCAATCCTGTTCTATCATGAGCATTTATAAGCTTTGGTAAACCTATTTCCTCGTTGTAAACTTCACCTTGCAAGATGCATGGATTTTCTGAGATATTCAGTAAATTTAAGACTGATTGTTGAAAGATTTGATGAAAGTTTAAAGCATTTTCTTGCTTGAGCCGAGTTAGGACATGACTCATGGTTGCCATTTCTTGGGCAACTATTGTTAGCTCTTGTCCCATTAGGTAAGTGTGCTGGTATTTATGGATAGCAGCATGGGTAGCGAATACAAAATTCCCGCCTTCCAAACCACTTTGGTAAGCATCCCAGAGAATTGGTAAAGTTTCTTTCAGATGGACTTTGGCATGAAGTATACAAACTCCCACCACAAAAAATGTAGAGCCTTTGATATCTGGAACATTGAAATTTTCTGCTAAATTTAAAGCTAATTTTCCAATTTGATAAGCTGATTTAATATTTTTAAATATTGCATTTAAAAGGATACCGTAACAAGCGTAGCCATAACTTGAGAAAGGAGAATTGCCATAGGTGATTGATAAGTTTACCAATTCAGATATCACCAATGGAAATAGTATCGGTGCAGCTTGATAGGTAGCAGGGCCGATAGTGGCTAACATTCTGGCAGCAGATAAATGTTCGATATCTGTCATTAATGGTAAGTTAGTCAATTCTTCAATATTCTTCGTCTCCAAATTACTTGCAACTTGACTCAGTGCTTGTTGAATATCTGAAGGCTGCGGTGATTCTGGTATGGTTACTCCTACAAGTTTTAGAGCTTCTAATCCAATTTTGACTGCTTCTAGCTTTTTAACTTGGGCCATAGAAGCTTGGATTTTGACACCATAAACTTTCATTTTGTCAACAGCGGTTTTTGCCTGTTGGATGACAATATCTGCCCATTGCTCCATCTGTCTAAAATCACCGCTTAAGTATGCAGTTTCCGCTGCTAATTCGTGCAGTGCCAAGGCGAGGTCGTAGTGTGTTTGCCAGCAGTTATCATCTAGAGATGGAGAAAAATTGAGTAAAGCAAGACCTGTAGTTGAGTACTGATAAGCAGCTGCATAAGCTGTGGCAGCTTTAGCTTTTTTTCCTGCTTGTAAATTGAGTGCAGCGATTTCGATTTGTGGCAATCGCTCAATAATCAAGGATTTACCAATGTTGAGTTGATTGACAATCTCAAACAAATTTGCATCTAGTTCTGTAATTGGTGTGTTGTTAAGCAACAGTTGTCCAATTTGCAGGTGTGTTGCTTGTTTTTCCTCCTCAGGTATCAGAGAATAAGCCGCTTGTTGGATGCGATCGTGCAAAAATTTATAAACTGTTTTTTGTCCGTTATCATGATTTGTTGGTAATGATGCATCTTGATAAAATTTGTAAACTTCATTGATGGGAATTACAAATCCTTCTTGCAACGCTTTCCATAAATCCGCCGCAGTTTCTGTCTGGGATTTTTGATAAATAATTGCCAATGTATTTAAATCAAATTGATTCCCAATACAAGCTGCTAGTTGCAAAACTTCCTGAGTTTTGGGCGACAACTTTAAAAGTTGAATTGCCATAAACTCAACAACATCATCAGTGAGAGCCAGCGATCGCACTTGTGCCACGTCACACTGCCAAAAACCGGCATCCCAATTAAAGTTAATTAGCCCCTCCTCGTGTAATGCCTTGAGAAACTGAGTTGTAAAGAACGGATTGCCTTTGGTTTTTTGATAAACTAGTCCAGCCAATGGTAGGGCAATTTCTGTGGAACAACTCAATGTATCTGCAATCAAATAGTTGACATCTCTTTGACTCAAGTTCATCAACGTCAGAGTGTTAACCGTTGCTACCTTCCGAATCTCTTCCAAGATCAGCAGTAACGGATGAGCCGCAAACACTTCGTGATCCCGGTACGCACCAATAATAAATAAGTAGCCGTTTACAGTTTCATCCATCAGCAGTTTCAGCAAATTCAGTGATGCTGAATCTGCCCATTGCAAATCATCTAGGAACACAACCAACGGATGTTCTCTTGTGGCAAATACCTGAATAAACTTGATAAACAGCAGATTGAAGCGGTTTTGGGTAGCACTACCTGATAGTTCTGGTATAGGCGGTTGTTTGCCAATAATCTGTTCTAATTCCGGAATCACCTCAATTATTACCTGTCCACTTTCACCCAAAGCAGACAGAATTTTAGTTCGCCATTGTTCGAGTTGACTGTCGCTCTGGCCGAGTAATTGTGTCATCAAATCGCGGCAAGCTCGAACAAAAGCAAACAGGGGAATGTTGCGGTTGAATTGGTCATACTTACCTTTGATGAAATACCCACTCCAACGGACAATTGGCTTATGTACTTCATTCACCACCGCAGTTTTGCCAATACCGGAGAAACCAGCCACCAACATCAACTCAGCTCCTCCATTGGCAATTCGCCCAAATGCTTCTAGTAAAGTTTGGACTTCTTGCTCTCGTCCGTAGAGTTTTTCTCTGATGAGAAAGCGAGAACTAATATCGTGCTGTGCCAAATCAAACCAGGTATGTTTGCCTGTTGCTTGCCATTCCCGACAACATTTTTCTAAGTCATATTTCAGTCCCAATGTACTCTGATAGCGGTCTTCAGCATTTTTGGCCATCAGCTTGCCAAGAATCTCTCCAAGCATTAAAGGCATTTTGGGGTTGAGGTCACAGATGGAGGGGGGCTGTTTAGCGATATGAAAATACACTAATTCCATTGGCTCATCGGATGTAAAAGGCAGTTGTCCGCTCAGTAACTCAAAAAATGTCACACCCAATGAATAAAAGTCGCTGCGGTAGTCAATACCTCGGTTCATCCGCCCAGTTTGCTCTGGGGATAAATACGCTAGAGTGCCCTGGAGTCCATTGATGCTCTGAATTTCCTGAGTTTCTCTTGGTAAGAGCGAGGCAATACTGAAGTCAATTAGTTTGACTTGTTTGCTGTCAGGGTGAATTAGAATGTTGGCTGGCTTAATGTCCTTATGAATGACGCGGTGTTGGTGCAACTGGTGTAAAGTGTCTAGCAGTTGCAGGGCAATGGGTAGAAATTCTTCTAATGGCAGTGGTTTTCCACAAGTAAATTCCCGTAGGGAAATACCGCCAAAGTCTTCCATTACCAAGGCATAGCCATTATTATAGGCTTCGAGACTGTAGGGTTTGATGATGCCAGGAATATCGAGATTTTTGGCGATCGCATATTGGTTGCGAAACTGTAGTAATTCGCCCAAAGTCGGGTATTCTCGTTTTAAAAGCTTGATGACAACTGGCTGGCAATTGCATTCTCGTATTGCCCGATATACTTTGGTGCGAGAACCTGAATAAAGTTGTTCCACAATCTCGTAGCTAGCGATCTTTACAGTTTCAACAACTTTCCCGCTCATAAATTTTTACCAGAATTCCTTGTCTCAGGCTTAGAGTTCCCCAGCCAGTATCCTGGTTAACAAATATGAGAAAATTTCAATTGAGAATGTTGGCTGTTGACTGTTAACGGTTTACCGAAGACAGTACCGATGAAAACATTTTTCATCACCATGCATGTAAGTAGTTATTATGTGTTCTCTGTTAAGAGTTCCCTGTTAAGAGTTCCCTACTTACAAGTCAGTAGGCAGTCGGGAGTAGGGAAAGAGATAGTCTATTACAGTAGGGGCTGTAATCGCAGCAAAGCTTGTAAATCAAGAGAGGCCAGATGTTGGTAAGCTCCATCTATGGTAAAGTTTCCTCTCAAAAAACCTATATTCGCCCCAGGGCAAATGTAGTGAAGAGTTTCTGGTGCAAAACGTTCTAATAACAATCGCAGACTATTAATTTGTCGCGGCCAGTGAAAGGTTTTGGCTGTCCGTAATGGTACTGGTTGACCTTGCTGATTCGGGACTAAATGGCGACCAGAAAACAAAATACCTCCAAGTTGACTGTAGTATAGGCAAGATGAACCGGGAGAATGACCTGGTGTCCAAATCAGTTGTATTTCTCCATCGAGAGTAAATTCTTGGCTAAAAGTAGTTACGGTTAAGCCTGGTAACAAATAAGCTTCTTGTTCTTGAATCAGGATTTTGCAACCAAAAATCTGCTGAAATTCAGCGGTCTTGCCAATAGCGCCTCGATGGGTGAGAAATAACCAATCCACGCCCCCATGTGCTGCAATAAAATCTTGATTTGTTTGCTCTAGGCTGGGGCAGTCTATGAGGATATTGCTTTCATTTCTTACAATAAGATAAGAAGTTCCCCCTAATGTGTCCCGATTGGGTGGGAAAGCAAAAATGCTCTCTTGGGCGAAGTCCATTCTTGGAGAATCTTTGCTAGGAATTTCGTTCGGGAACACAACCCGTGGTGGGTTGGTTGTGCGACTCGGCTGTTGAGGTGAAGGGGACATAATGTAAAGAACCGAAACTGAGGAGTTGTAGATAATCTGGTTACAGTGTAAAAATTCTCAAGGATTGAAACTTAAGCGTTAACTAGCACTGTTAACCGTTGGTTAAAAATTGGGGTTTAATGTCTACCTTGTAGTTAAGGCTATGCTGCTAAAGCTACTGGTGGGGCGTTTTGTCAAAATTACTGAAAACAATATGGAATTTTGGTTTTTGTTTCTCCTCCTGCTGGGGCTAGCTACTTATCTAATGGTGCAGCATAGCGTCGCTCAGATCACCCGGACGCCAGTATGGTTGTTGTGGTTGGTTTTAATGACACCAGCATTGCTGTTGATTGGATGGATGCTGATGTACGGAGCGAAACAACCTCTGCCACTAGAGTTGTTCATGTGGTCTTTATTTATCTGCATAATGTTTTACTGGATATTATTTCAATGGGGGCGTCGAGTACCACCAGATATACAAACCGATGAAACCCAAGCCCAAGCCTCACAATCACAACCAATTACACAGCCTACCCCAGAAACAATAGTCCGTCCAATTGAACCAACAGAAGAAACTCAACTGCGAAATTGTTTTCCCTGGTCTGTATACTATGTGCAAAACATTGAGTATCGGCCGCAAGCGGTAATTTGTCGCGGTCAGTTGCGAACTAAAGCTAGCAATGCTTATCAACAGATTAAGGCTAATATTGAAGCACAATTTGGCGATCGCTTTTTGCTCATCTTTCAAGAAGGTTTCAATGGTAAACCTTTCTTTGTACTAGTTCCCAATACTCAAGCTGCAAAACAAGCAAATACACCACAAGGCGACCAACAACAGTTAACTAGACCAGGTTTAGCACTTTTTTTACTGCTGGCTACTTTAGTCACTACTACTTTAGTGGGAGTGGAAATTGCTGGTGTTGCTATCCCACGAACATCGGAAATAGGATCTTTGCTGAAAACTGTATTTAGCGCTGATGTTCTCCTCAAAGGTTTGCCCTACGCTTTAGGATTAATGGCAATTTTAGGCACTCACGAACTTGGACATTATTTAACAGCAAGATTCTATAATATTCGCTCCACGTTGCCTTATTTTATTCCCGTGCCTTTCTTCTTGGGAACCTTTGGTGCGTTCATTCAAATGCGTAGTCCCATTCCTAACCGCAAAGCTTTATTTGATATTAGTATTGCTGGGCCCTTAGCGGGTTTTGTCGTTACATTGCCCATACTAATTTGGGGATTGGCTCATTCTGATGTGGTTACTCTGACTGAAAAAACCCGACTTTTGAATCCTGATGCTCTCAATCCCAAGTATTCTATTTTATTAGCACTCCTCTCCAAGTTAGCTTTGGGAAGTCAATTAACAGCAAAATCGGCTCTTGACTTGCATCCAGTAGCAGTGGCAGGTTTTCTGGGATTAGTTGTCACCGCTTTAAATTTAATGCCCGTGGGACAATTAGATGGAGGTCACATTGTCCATGCAATGTTTGGACAAAGAACTGCAATTGTCATAGGTCAAATTGCCCGCATTTTGTTACTACTACTTTCTTTAGTCCGAGAAGAATTTTTGTTGTGGGCAATTATTTTATTATTTATGCCATTAGTTGATGAACCTGCCTTGAATGATGTCACGGAATTGGATAATAAACGTGACGTTTGGGGATTATTATCAATGGCTTTGTTGATTATTATTGTTTTGCCACTACCGCAGGCTATGGCCAATTTTTTGCAAATTTAAAAATTTCATCCCCCAGAAGAAGGGGGAGGATTTTGCATTAAAACTAACTCGATACTGAGGTAGCCGTCTCGGAAGCTTTCGCCGCAGGTGGAAAGCCTCCCAGGCGAATCTCAGAAGTAAAAGAAGTAATACTAAACCCGCCAGAACGCTTTAAGACATTCACCCGCATTCGTAAATTGGGGCTAGCAAACCACAGACGTTCCTCAGATTTCATGGTTTCATCTTCTGTTGTTAGAGTTAAAGCACCATCGCTATCTAGCTGATAGCGTCCGGGAACTGGAGGTTTTTGGGTATCAACTATTTGCCTGAGTAACTTACCCTGACTGGGGTTATCTGTATCGGGTACTGAAACTAAGACGGTTGAACCACTGTGTTTTACTTGCTCCCGTTCCATTGTGCCGTTCCAGGTGACTTTGAGACCGCAGGAGGCCAAACTAGGATTAATTTGGTATTGTTGACACAATTTGCTGACTTCTGGATGGTCTGCTGGTAGTGTCTCAATAATGGTGTCTGACTTGCCATGTTCGGATTGATTCAAAGCTAAATGATGAATAGTACGATGAGAAAACCATTTACCAGCACTTAACTGAAAAAATTCTTCAATATTCATGAATGAAATTACCCTGCATCAAAATGCAAAAATTCCCACTTAATTATTATTAAAAGGTAGTAGCAGGCTTGAATATTAAGCTTGATTACCTGTTTCTTCAAGTTTCTTGAGGCTAATTCTTGCTGCCTCAGCAACGTTGTAATGATTGTCCTTTTCTAGGTATTTCAAGGCTGAGACGCTCTTGGGAGTGGGAAGATTGCCCAAAGCTTCTGCTAGACGTTGCCTAACTAACCAATCATCAGATTGGGCAAATCGCAAGATACTATCGACAGACTCAATGTCTCGAATTTCTCCCAGGGCAGAGATCGCAGCTTCTTGCAAGACCTTTTCTTTGCTATCGAGAGCTTGCAGGAGAATTTGACGGGCACGAGGGTCTTTTAGGTTACCGAGAGATACGGCTGCACTAAAGCGCACTAACCAATCAGTATCTTCATAAAACGCCCGTGCGAGTACCTCAAAAGCTCTGACATCGCCCAAATACCCTAAAGCACCAGCAGCATCAGCACGAATGCCGTAATCTGGGTCATTTTCGAGAATCTTCACCAAAATTGGATAACATTCTGGGGTACACTTAACTCCAAGGGCAAATATAGCCATCGATCGCAGTTGCAAAGATTCGTCATCTAGTACTTTTTTAATCAAAGGCACTGCATCCTCAGGGGAAACGTGACGCAGATTCGCAAGGGCTACCATGCGATCGCGCAAATCCGGACTTTCTAACTGAGTAGAAATTTCTTCTAAGCTTAAAGCTGTCATGTTCTTCAAAACATTTTCTTTACTTATCTTAATTTACCCGATCCCTTCATCACGCTGTCGCTGTCATTAAGTAGGAGTTTGGCGACTTTACAAAATGACTCAATTATGAGTCAAACATAAATAAATGTTAATTCCTGTGAGATTGTGTATGGAATTTAGCAGTCAGATTTAACACTTAGCTGTGTCTGAGGTATGAAGAGAAGACTTTGTCAGGGACGTAGGTTAGGGGTGTGACTGTGAAATACACCATTAACCTCTGGGAGAATCACAATGGTTCAACTTAGCGAACGTCCAGGCACTAAAAAAATTGCAAATTTGCGTGATAAGTTCGTCTACGAACTTGGTGGAATCTACGATGCTGAACATCGCTTTTTAGAAGCTCAGCAGCTAATGTGGCAGTGTAGTCAACACAATCAATTAAAGTCCTTGCTGGAAACTCATATTCGGGAAACCGAGCAGCAAATTAGAAATATAGAACAAGCATTCAGCAACTTGGGACAGCAACCACAGCGCGTAACTTGTGATGCTGCTGCTGGTTTGATTAGCGATGCCCAAAAATTAACACTACTGACTGCTGATAGTCCTAAAATTCTGGAACTAGGAGTAGCAGGAGCGCAGGCTAAGGTAGAACAATTGGAAATTGCTTGTTATCGCGGCTTGATTAAAGTTGCCCAGGAAATTGGGCAAAACGAAGTTGTCAAACTGCTACAACAAAATTTGCAGCAAGAAGAACAGACAGCCCAAAAGATTGAACAACATATGCCGCAGTTACTTCAAGAAGCGAAATCTGCCCAAAGTTCAAGTGGCAATAAATCTCGCTAATCTTTTGCAGGATTAATGTAATAACGTCAGCTAAAACAAAAGCAAGGTCACAAGTGCCTTGCTTTTATTATTGTCATATCATCACTGTCAAGAAAGATGATAGTGTCTGGTTCAATCTTAGAGTGCTTTTAATGCACCTACTCAAATATAAAAGGAAATTAGTAGTATAATAGCCTTGATGAATTAATATAGAAACTAATTATGAATAATAATCAATCTATTACACCAAAATCATTAAGTACACCGCGCACTGATTTATTATTAGAAATTGAACAAACTCCAGAGGAATATTTACCAGAATTACTACAAATTGTACGTCTATTTCGTCAAAGTGTGACAATGAAGCAGACATCATTAAATAATTGGGAAAATGCTATGAATGAAATTAATCATAGCGATGTTTTGAAAAAAAAAGAAAGAAAAAAGAGTATTAAAAAGTTATTTGACTCATGGAATGAGTTAGAGGAACAGCAGGAACAGCAACAAAGTTTAGAAATTATTGAATCTATGAAAGGTATTTCTATTTAAAATAGGATGAGTAAGGTTATTATCCTAGATTCTGCACCTGTAGGATTAATTACTAATCCAAAAGCAACGCCTCTAGCTGTGCAATGTCAAGAATGGTTTTATACGCTCTTTGAAAGAGAATATGAAGTAATTTTACCAGAAATTATAGATTATGAAATTAGGCGGGAATTGTTAAGGGCAAATAAATTATCAGGAATTAGAAAACTTAATCAGCTTAAGTCAGAAATTATCTATCTTCCGATTACAACAGAAGTAATGTTGAAAGCAGCAGAGTTATGGGCGCAAGTCAGAAATCAAGGTAAATCTACAGCAGATAATAAAGCTTTAGATGGTGATGTAATTTTGGCATCTCAATCTATTTTAGTTGCTAATTATGGACATGAGGTTATTATCGCCACAAGTAATAAAAAGCATCTGTCTATGTTTATTGATGCTAGAGAGTGGCAGGAAATTTAGAATGTGAAGTGAGCGATGCCTGCGGCGGGCTTTGCCTACGCTTTTTTGTCTCACGCAGAGGCGCAGAGAACCCAGAGGAAAGAGAGAAGAAGCAATACTTGTGGTAAGCTAAGCTAACGTACACTCTAAACTTCATATTTTGATTAGGATGAATAATAAACTGGCTCTATAAACTTATATGCAAATCAAAGAAATTCTCCAAGCACTTCCAAGTTTGAGCATAAGCGATCGCTTAAAGATAGCTGAATCAGCCCTGCAATTGGTTCTTCAAGAAAAACACTCTCTTACCAAAGATGATCAAAAACACCAATTAACGCTAGCGGCAATGACAGCTATTGAAGATTATGCGCCTGATGGTGAATTAAATATATTCTCAGACTTAGAGGGAGAAGACTTTTCCGATTATCCAGATGAAGACTTCTAGAATTCAGAGACTTATGTACAGAGGTGAAGTCTGGCTAGTTAACTTAGATCCAACTGTCGGGACGGAAATTAGCAAAAAACGTCCTTGTATCATAGTAAATGATGATGCTATTGGAATTTTACCTTTGAAGGTTATTGTCCCAATTACGGATTGGAAAGAAAGATATGCAATCAGACCTTGGATGGTGCGGTTGGAACCAAGCATAGAAAACAGTTTAGCCAAAGTTTCTGGTGTCGATACTTTTCAAATACGTTCAGTTTCAGAAATAAGATTAGTTAGAAAATTAGGTCAACTCTCGGACTCAGAAATGCAACTTGTTTCTCAAGCATTAGCTGTTGTCTTAAATATTTCTCACCCAATATCTTAGCGATCGCACTTTAGAGATTTTGCAGGCGATCGCTTTTTATCTCACGCACCAAACAAGGAGACGTAGAGAGAAAACGATAATTATTTTTACTCTGCTAATTTCTCAGCGATTGATATACCAATTTTATGAAAATATTCATTTGTTAAACCTTTAGTGGCTGGATGTTTAGCTATCACAAATACAGTTTGAGCATTTTTACCAATGAAGAAACCTTCTGACCTCCATAAAAAATCAATATCCCCTATTTTTTTAGTTATTTCTCTCCAAGAATATTCATATCCTATTCCGTAGTAAATAACTGCTTTAAGTTGATGACATTCTTTTATTCTCTCGCTGATATGATTAATTCGAGTTTCAAGAAAATGCTCTTCATAAGTCTCCCTATTGCATAAATAAGACAACCGGGAACGCTCACTATATATCCAATGCTTAAGAGATGGTGACGGTAAAGGCAATAGTTCTAACAAACAAGTCTCTTGATTTCTTCTACCCAATTCGCTTATTTGATAGTTCCGAACATCTTCTATATCAATATTTTCTTGTCCTTTAGCACTTAATAAAATACGAATAACTTTATTCCAAACTGGCACATCCAATCTGGCATTTGCTTCAAAACTTGCTCCATATCCGATAGCTTTATGGAATTCTGCAATATCTTCTATTTCCTGTTCTCCTCTATCTGACCATATATTTATTCTATTATTAATCTCTTGAAAATCTCCTCCTGCTTCTTCCATACCAATAAACCAATAATTTCCTTGATAATTACCATATCCATAAAATCTATTAACTATTTTTTCGAGAATTTTATCATCAAAAAAATCTTGAGATATCATAAATCTGCAATTTTATTTATGAAATGAAATTTGGCTAGTCAAAAATAATTGAGTATACGCAGAATGTCAAGTAAAGGAATAAAAATTTATCCACAATTTTCGGAAATAAATTTTCTCATCTTTGTACCTTTGTGTGGAGTAGCTCCCCAACAAAAAACTAGCCTTGGAAGTGTGATACTTCTAAGGCTAGCCAACTCTCTAAATTCTTTCTTTACATTGTGCCCTTTGGACTTCGTTTACAGTTGCTTCACTTCGGAAACCAACTTCGATACCATATCTTTGGCGCTACCAAAAAGCATCGTAGTTTTATCTTTGTAGAACAACTCATTATCTACACCGGCAAAACCCGTACTCATCCCGCGCTTAATCACAATTGTCTGCTTCGCCCGATCTACTTCCAGAATCGGCATACCATAAATCGGGCTATTTGTATCACTCCGTGCCGCTGGATTTACTACGTCATTTGCCCCAATTACTAAAGCCACATCAGCTTGTTCAAATTGGGGATTAATATCATCCATGTCGTACAACTGCGTATAAGGCACATTCGCCTCAGCCAATAACACATTCATGTGCCCTGGCATTCTTCCAGCTACGGGGTGAATAGCATACTTGACATCTACGCCCATCCGTTCTAATTGATCTGACAATTCCCGGACGCTATGTTGTGCTTGGGCAACTGCCATCCCATAACCAGGTACAATTACCACAGAACGGGCATATCCCAACATCATCGCCCCTTCTTCAGGATCGATACTGCGGACAGTTTGATCTATTGCAGCACCACCAGCACCACCACCAGCAGTACCAGCTGAACCAAAAGCGCTGAACAGCACGCTGAAGAGGGAGCGGTTCATTGCTTTACACATAATTTCGGTCAAGATAATACCAGATGCTCCCACCAATGCGCCAGCGATGATCAACATGTTGTTCATCACCACGAACCCAGCGGCGGCGGCGGCTATACCTGACAAGGAGTTCAACAGCGAAATTACCACCGGCATATCGCCACCACCAATGGGGATGACGAACATCACACCCAATACCAAGGAAACAGCAACTACTCCCAAGAAGATGGGTAGGCTATCCGGTGTCATGATTAAATAGATACTGCCGGTTACGTAAGCAGCTAGCAGCACCAGGTTAAATTGTTGCTGTAAGGGAAATGTAATCGGGGAACCACTGATTAAACCTTGCAATTTGGCAAAGGCGAGAAAACTACCTGTGAAGGTAACGCCACCGATTAACACATCCAACAGCATGGAAATGTTCACATCTAGGGGTACGGGTGCGCCAGAATCTAATAAGCGCCAGAATTCAGCAACAGCCACCAATGCTGAAGCCGCACCGCCCAAACCGTTAAGCAAACCCACCATTTGGGGCATTTCCGTCATTTGGACTTTGTAGGCAGCGATCGCACCAATTCCAGATCCAATTGCCAAGCCTAACAAAATCATTTCATAGTTCAACACATGTTGATCTAGCATTGTGGCTACAATTGCCAGCAACATCCCCACCGCTGCAATGACGTTACCATTCCGTGCTGTGGCTGGCGAACCCAGCTTTTTCAAACCAAAAATGAATAAGGATGCAGCGACTAAATATGTCAGCTGAATGCCAGTTGGTAAAAAGTCGCTCACGCCTTAATCTCCTTTTTCTTGAACATTTGGAGCATTCTGTCTGTGACAAGGAAACCACCAACAACGTTCACAGTTGCCAATACCACAGCAATTAAACCGAGAATCACTGACACACTTGTTTCTCTAGCACCAGAGGCCACAATTGCCCCCAGTACCGCAATGCCAGAAATTGCGTTTGAGCCTGACATTAAAGGGGTGTGTAACGTCGGAGGTACTTTGTTGATGACTTCAAAGCCAATAAAAGACGCCAAAACAAACACAAACAAAGCAGCGAGTAATGCCTCTGTCATGAAATAAAACTCCTTTTGTAAATGGGAATGGGGCAATTCAATTTTGGATTTTGGATTGACGATTTTGGATTAAATTTCAATCTAAAATCCAAAATCTAAAATCTAAAATTCCTACTCCCCATTCCCTATTCCCTAACTAACCGCCGGTTCTTGAGTATTCAAAGCCTGTAGCGCCTCACGCACTCGTTGATTGCGAATTTCACCTGCGTGGGTAACACAAGCTGCATCAACGATGTCGTCGCCAAAGTCAACTTGCAAAGCTTTTTCTTTGTTAATCAATAATTGGATTAACGATGTCAAATTCTTGGAATACAATTGGCTGGCGTGGACTGGCATCGAGGATGGTAAATTGATGGGGCCGATAATTGTGACGCCATTCCAGACAATATCTTTGCCGGGTTCGGTGCAGGCGCAGTTACCACCTTGTTCGGCGGCTAAATCTACAATCACTGAACCGGGTTTCATTTGTGCCACCATTTCTTCTGTCACCAGTCGTGGGGCTTTTTTACCTGGTACTTGGGCGGTGGTAATCACCACATCAGCATTTTTCACGTGTTCGGTGACAACTTCTTGGGTTCGTTGTTTGCTAGCTTCAGAAATTTCTTTAGCATAGCCACCAGCTGCGGTTGTTTCTTCTTCGAGTTTTACTTCGACGAATTTTGCCCCTAAGCTTTGCACTTCTTCTTTCACAGCCGGACGAATATCAAAGGCTTCTACCACTGCTCCCAAGCGTCTGGCGGTGGCGATCGCTTGCAATCCAGCCACCCCAGCACCCATAATAAATACTTTCGCTGGAGCGATTGTGCCTGCGGCTGTTGTCAGCATCGGGAAATATTTTGGTAATGCAGCTGCGGCAATCAATACTGCCTTGTAACCTGCCAATGAAGCTTGCGAGGACAAAGCATCCATACTTTGCGCCCTGGTGGTACGGGGAATCAATTCCATACTCAAGGACGTGACTTTGCGATTTGCTAATTGCTGTGCCACCACCGGATTTCCTAAAGGATTTAGGAAGCTAATTAATACAGCTCCTTCCTTTAATAAATCAACTTCTGAACGTCCATCTTCTCGTTCTTGGGGTGGGCTAACTTTCAGCAGAATGTCTGCTTCGCTCCATAATTTGACAGAATCACTAATAATTGTGGCTCCTGCTGCTTCATAAGCAGGATCGCTAAAAAAGGATCGCTCTCCTGCTCCCGATTCCACCCAAACTTCTAAACCTTGCTTTACTAATCGGGCAACAACGTCAGGAATTAATGCCACACGACGTTCGCAAACTTCAATTTCTTTAGCAACTGCTATTCTCATGAAATCTCCTGAAGATAAATACTTAATCTCTGCCAAGTAGGCGATCGCTCAGATGAGAGATATTTCGCACTTTTAATACTGAGGCAGGAACATCAGTCATGACTTTTACTAGTAGATTGAACCTTGAATTTTTCCTCTCCACTCTTTCGTTCTCCGCACAAAGCCTGACTTTGTGACTTGCAGATGTTACATTTTCAGATATTTGCAAATAAGGGTTACGTATTGCACATGCTATGTTAATTCCCAAATTTTGCATCTTTATCTTCAGCTTATTTTCGGGATTGAGAAATTGTCTATATCCATTCTTATAGAGTAATATTGACCAAATTTTTCCAGCTTGATAACTATTCAAATCAAATTTTAATAATTCCAAGTTCCAATCAAGCTTATTTTAATCAATTTATCTCAATTTAACTGGCGATCGCTAATCATACGGCTCAATTTTTATAACAAAAATCTTAAATTTAGATACACTTATACATATTCAGAAACACAATCTCATCTCAACTGTGTTTTCATTTAGTTCCAAATTTGACCAATCTAGCAATTAAACCAAGACTATGTAAGGATAATGAAGTGAATTGATTTCAAGTTAATTATCTGACTCAGCAAAATTACTTTTAGCCAAAAGTCACCAAAAATGGCACTTTTTTTGCTAATCAACGTCTATTGTTAGGAAGTCCGTAGTAAAGTTTAGTAAAGAATACTAACATACAGTTATTTAGATAAGAGAGTTGATATTTTGGTGGAGGGAGCCTAACTATGCGACGTTTATTTTCTGCTTTAGCCGTAACTAGCTTTTTGCTGGCTGGACTTCCAGTCATGACTTCAGCACAAAGCTTACCTGGATTTACGCTCTTTAGCGGTGTTAAAGGCGAAAATCAATTGCCCTTCCGGTTAGATTTTGGTGGACAAACCAATGGTTGGGATCGCTATAGATTGAGAATTCCAGGCCAAAGAATGAAACTGGCAGTTGCTCAATTTGCCATTACCTACCCTAATTATTACGAAGGAATCTTTGACCCAAAAAAAATTGAGGTAAGAGTCAAAGGTAAATCAGTTAAGCTGTCTGAGGTGAAGTGGGACAAAGAAGGTAAGCTTATTAGTATTTTTCCTGAAGAACCTGTACCAGCAGGTAGTGGAGTTGAGTTAGTTTTCTCTAATGTTAAAAACCCCTCCTTTGGAGGGATGTATTATTTTAACTGCCAAGTTCTCTCCCCTGGCGACGTGCCCCTACTGCGTTACATGGGTACATGGATTTTGAGTATTAGTTAATTTTGGGCAGTGGTGATTGGTAAGGGTGAGCAGGGGAAAAGGTTAAAGGTTAAAGGGAAAAGGAATAAATTTAATCTTTCCCCTTTTCCCCTTGCCCCTTTCCCTTTCCC